>JACMMB010000131.1 GCA_014379305.1 Akkermansiaceae bacterium | reverse complement strand
TCCTCCGCGCTTGGAAAACTGGGTCGGTCAATCAACTCATGGCGTAACTACCACCGGTCCGAGTGGAAGTGGTTTCATTGTAGGAATCAGACCAAGGTTAGGGCTACCGCTGGACCCTTGGGTGCTTGCCATCCGCATGGTGGATTCGGACGTGGTGCCGCAGCAATCCTTTTTCGGGCAATAGTAACGGGTGCACTTGCCGCATGCGACGCGGACCTCCCGGGTGACAGTCTTGTAGCGTGGAACCTTTTCTTCAACGGTCTCAACCATACCGCCTTTGCCGCCGTAGCCGGGAGTCGCCACTTGCTTGGTGACGATGTCATAACCACAAGTTCTCTTTTGGCGGGTTTCGGTCCGATAACCGGCGGACTGCGAGTGGGCTCCGAACATCGAGCAGCAGGACGAAAAGCCGAGAGAAATGGCGATGAGCGAGGCGAGAAGAACTAGGTTTTTCATGATGGATAATGGTTGGTAGGAGAAGAGGGAAACTGGTTTTTTACAAGCAGCAGCATGAAGTGATGCCGAGTGCTAGAATCGAGACGGCGAGAAGTGTGGTGAATCTTAAAAACATTTCCGCAATGCTAGGAAGCGGTGCGGGCTTGGCAATCAAAAAGACTGTGAGGTTTAAAGGATGAATCTGCTAGGACGGAGCTCTGTCCGGACCGTGTCGGTGTGTTCGCGGATCACCGGAGGGTCAGAACTTTCTCCACAATTCTTCGAGGATTTGGAAGTTGTTCATGCTCAATGTGTGGCGAATAAATCGCAGGTGCGTCGATTGAGCAGACGCGCTTGATAGGAGCATCAAGATAATCGAATGCGTGCTCTTGAATGAGCATCGCGATCATGGCTGAAACTCCGCCGAATGGCTTGGACTCGTCGACAAGAACAACCCGGTTGGTTTTCATCACCGTCTTGAGAATGGCATCCTGATCGAGAGGGCGGATCGAGCGGAGGTCGAGGACCTCGGCACTGATGCCATGATCGGTCTTGAGGATTTCTGCCGCGGCGAGGGACTGGATGACCGATCGGCCATGAGCGATGAGTGAAACATCCGAGCCTTCAAGTTTGATTTCCGCGACTCCCAAGGGAATGACAAAATCACCGTCCGCAGGATCGGGCACCTCTCCGGTGGTTCCGTAGAGCAACGTATTCTCCATGAAGTAAACCGGGTCGTTGTCGCGAATCGCGGCTTTGATCAGTCCCTTGGCATCGGCCGGAGTCGCCGGAGCGCAGACTTTCAATCCGGGAAAAGCAGCGAATAGCCCTTCAGGAATGTGCGAATGGGTTGCGCCGACGCCGGTGCCGCCGTTGGCCGGACCACGGACGACGATCGGGCAGTTGCAAAGACCACCGGACATGTAGCGGACGCATGCCGCGTTGCTCACCAATTGATCGAAGGCCACGGAATGAAAGGACCAGAACATCAACTCCATGACCGGGCGGACGCCAAGCATCGAAGCACCGATGCCCATGCCAATGAATCCCGCTTCGGAAATTGGAGTATCGACAACCCGCTTGTCGCCCCATTTTTTCCAGAGGCCTTCGGTTACTTTATAGGCACCGTTGTACTGAGCGACCTCTTCGCCCATCAGGACGACGTTCGGATCACGGGCGAGTTCTTCGTCGAGACCTTCACGGAGGGCTTCACGGTAGGTGAGAATGCGGGACATGGAGAATTCGGAATGTGAATGGTGAATGGTGAAGTTAAATTTCAACGAGGCTCAATCATTGAAGAAGTGACGCCCGATTTTCGAAGCCGGCGTGTGATTGTCAGTTTCCCAATACACATCGGTGCTGATGTCCGCGATGGTCGGGGCAGGGGACTCGTCGGCGAATTTGGCGGAAGCAGTTGCTTCGGCTTTTGCGAGATCGTTGATCTTTTTGGCTGAATCGTCAGTCAAGACACCTTCGGCCACGAGCTTCCGTTCGAAGACCATGATCGGATCATGATTGGTTTTGTAATCTTCGATTTCTTCCGGTGTGCGGTATTTCTTGTGATTCGCATCAGCGACGCTGTGTCCGTAGTAACGGTAGGTGTCGATTTCCAGGACGGTGGGTTTGTGCTCCTTGCGGGCCCGTTCCATGGCAATGTGGGCCTTGGCCCTGACTTCGTAAATATCCGATCCGTCCACGACATCCCATTCGATGGCATACGCCTCGGCCCGTTGTGCAAGGCAACCACTGTAGGCGGATGAGCGTAGCTGGGAAGTGCCCATGGAATAGCCGTTGTTTTCGATCACGTAAACAACCGGGATCCCGAAAAGGGACGCTATATTGAGGGACTCGTGGAATGCTCCCTGGTTGACCGCGCCATCGCCCAAATAGCAGAGGCAGCAGCCTTCACGACCGAGGTATTTCAAACCATAGGCCAGACCGAGGCCCAGTGGTGTCTGGCCCGCAACGATACCGTGGCCGCCCCAGAAATTTTTGTCGGGCGCAAAAAAGTGCATCGAACCCCCTTTACCTTTGGAGCAACCGGTTTGTTTGCCAAACATTTCCGCCATGCACTCGTTCATGCCCATTCCGACTGCCAGCGCGTGACCATGATCGCGATAGGCGGTGATAAAATGATCATCCGCACCCCCTAGGGAAATAGTTCCGACAGCGACCGACTCTTGACCAATGTAAAGGTGCAGGAAGCCTGACATTTTCCCCGCAGAATAGAATTTGGCTGCGGCGCTCTCGAAGCGGCGGATTCGAACCATCTGGGTATACAGCTCGATTTTCCGCTCTGCAGTGAGCAATTGGTTAATCGGCGAGTTTGCGAAATCGAGTGTGGAGAGGCTGGCGCTGGTCATGGGGCTGGCGTGAAGATGAAGCTGGAAAAATCTGGCGTGGAATTATCAGAACTTTGCAGGGAGTGGCCGGGATAAGGAAAATGAGGGATTTGGCAGCCGCAGTTGCGCGATCGCAAAGATGCCGGTGAAGAGCACGTTTGCCGCTGTCATGTTGCGAAGGAAAACCCAGGAAGGTAGCGGGCTTCCCGCAGGTCCGGACCAAACGGACTGGACTAGGCCTTCAAGATTTTTCGTATAAAGAGGATCGGTGATCCAAGCCCCGCAGCAGGTGATGAGATGGAATAACACTGCAGACAGCGCGGAGCCAAGCAGCAAGGCGGGAAGGCCGCGCTGGGTGAGAGTTTTGCCAATGAAAAAAATGGCGAGCAGTGCAAGGCTGGTCGTGGCGAAATCCAAGGGATTGGCTGTGTGACCCATGCCAAAGGGAAAGGTAACCGCCCAGATTCCGAGAGGAATGGCCAATCCGCGCCAGCCGGGAGCCAGTAAGGTGCCGCAGAAAAACATGGCTGCCAGCGGTTGGAAATTGGGAAGTGTCTCCGGAAACGCGCTGCCAAGCACCCGAAAGGCAACAAGGAGTCCTACAACCAATACCAGCGGGAGATAGCGTTTCATGACAGCGAGAGAATTGTGGATTTTTACGGGCGCGGCTAGAGTAAAATCCGTGCTGGTAAAAGGTTTTTTATTCCTGAAACGGTTGAAGCCTGTAGTTTCCACGAATGGATTGGGATCTACTGCTGAAGGAGGCTTGGCAGGCGCGGGAAATGGCATACGCGCCATACTCGAATTTTCACGTGGGAGCCGCATTACTCTCGGCGGACGGTCGTGTCTTTTTGGGGTGCAACGTGGAGAACATTTCTTACGGACTGACCAATTGCGCCGAGCGCGTCGCGATCGGTACGGCCATCGCGACCGGCGTCCGTCAATTTCTTGCCATTGTGGTGGTGGCGGATACGGATGCCCCCATTTCTCCCTGCGGTGCCTGCCGACAGGTAATGGCGGAGTTCGGGGTGCCGTTGGTGATGCTCGCTAATCGGACGAATCGCGAGCAGTTTCGGCTGCAGGACCTTTTCCCACGGGCCTCAACGGGGATTTTGAACCGGTCAGAATAATTGTTCCACGTGGAACACACTTTTCCGAGCTTGAGCCTGTTCACGGAAGGGCCTAAGTTGCGCGCCCTGCGATGTTCCGTTATCCCAAAGTTTATGATGTGATTGTGATTGGTGCCGGCCACGCCGGTGTGGAAGCCGCAATGGCAGCCGCACGTGTCGGGGCACAAGTGGCCGTGCTCACCCAAAATCTGGACACCATCGGTCAGATGTCCTGCAACCCGGCAATAGGTGGACTGGCGAAAGGGCACATGGTCCGGGAAATCGATGCGCTCGGTGGCGTGATGGGTCTCAATACCGATGCTACTGGTATCCAATGGCGCATGCTCAACGCGTCAAAAGGGCCATCGGTGCGGGCACCTCGCGCTCAGTGTGATAAGAAGGCCTACCAATTTCGCCTGAAGCGCGAACTCGAAGCCATGCCGGGTATCGAGATCCACCAAGGGAACGTTGCCGAACTCCTTGTTGAAAACGATCACATTACCGGGATTGCCACCTCTCTAGGGATGGAAATTTCCGGCAAATCCGTCATTCTCAGCGCCGGGACCTTTATGGGTGGCCTGATGCACGTCGGTCTCCGCAACGAGAAGGGTGGCAGAATGGGAGATGCCACTTCCCATGTCTCTGAATCGCTGAAGCGAATGGGCTTTGAGGTCTCGCGCTTCAAAACCGGAACCCCGTGTCGCCTCAATTCCCGCTCCATCGATTTTTCCAAATGTGAGCGGCAGGATGGCGACACGCTCATTCCAAAATTCAGCTTTATGGCTGACACCCTCCAAAAAGAGAGCAATGACCTGTTTACCCTCAATCCGTGGGGAGACCCTCTGTTCCACGTGGAACAATTGCCCTGCTGGATCACTTACACAAACCCGCGAACCCACGAAATAATAGCTGACAATCTTCATCAGTCTCCGATGTACTGTGGAGTGATTGAAGGCGTCGGCCCGCGATACTGCCCATCGATCGAGGACAAGGTCGTTCGTTTCGCGGATAAGGAACGCCACCAGATTTTTCTGGAGCCCGAGGGCCGGCACACGCTCGAATACTACGTCAACGGAGTTTCCACTTCATTGCCTTACGAAGTGCAACTGGAGTTTTTACGGTCGATTGTCGGTCTCGAAAAGTGCGAGATCCTGCGCCCGGGTTATGCCGTGGAGTATGACTACTGCCCACCGACTCAGCTTCGACCCACCTTGGAGACAAAAAGGGTCGAAGGGCTCTATTTTGCCGGCCAAATCAACGGCACATCAGGTTATGAGGAAGCGGCAGGGCAGGGGCTGATTGCTGGTGCCAATGCAGCCCTCAAAGCACTTGGAAAACCCGAGTTCATCCTTGGCCGCGATGAAGCCTACCTTGGTGTGATGGTTGACGATCTCGTCACCCGCGGTTGCACTGAGCCCTATCGCATGTTCACCAGCCGTGCCGAATATCGACTTTTGCTCCGCCAGGATAACGCGGACATTCGCCTCACTCCCAAGGCCGCGAAATTTGGACTCACCAACGGAGAACGAGTCCGACGGGTTACGGAGAAAGTCGCCGAACTGGAGCGAGCCGAACCCTTTCTTCGTCAGACCGCTCACGAAGGGGTGAAGTTGGACCAGTGGTTCCGTCGGACCGAAAACTCTTGGGAGACCCTGCCCACTCACCTCCTCGAAATGTTCCACGTGGAACTCTGGCCCCTCATCGAAACGAATTTCAAATATGCTGGGCACTTGGGACGCCAGCAAATCCATATAGATCGGATGTCCCGACAAGAAGGGCGACGCCTGCCCGAAGATTTCGACTATACTACAATCCGCGGCCTTAAGAAAGAAGCTCAAGTACGGTTCATGGAAATTCGCCCCACTACTCTCGGGCAAGCCGGACGCATTCCTGGTATCACTCCCGCTGACGTGGCGATGCTCGTCGTATGGCTCGAAAAACTCGAGCGCCTGGCGGAGACGGAATCGACTTCCAATAGCGCCGCATCAGTAGTTAGTGAGAAATTCCTTTAAGATGACCCCGTGGCAGTCAGGGCAACGTTCCACTTCCACCAAGTAAAGTGAATGACAGCGTGGGCAGAACCGACCTGCCTCAGGATCGGCTGAACGTGACGGCTGCACATCGAAATCGCTAGCCACTATTCCGCACTGTGACAGAGCGTCGTTTAGCAATGGCCGCAGCGCAGCTTGAAACATGGCGTTTTCTTTCATCCCGGGCATAGGATACAGGCTCCTGCGGACGAAGCGACCCAACCATGGATTTCCAACATCCCCGGATGACAAAATCAATCCTACCGGGTGCGTTGTTCCCATTGCATGGACAGAGGCAATTTCTAACGCACGCATGGCGTGAAATGGAACCAGTAGCGAAAGCGCTGCATCCATCCTTAACGCGGATCGCGCGGCGGGATAGACCCGCGTGCCAAGCCACCAAAGCTGAGCGGCTGTCAAAGCCATCAGGATCCACAACCACGCGGCCAGAACCAAGGTTGGCAGCGTTCCCATGTAAAGGAAGGTGAGTGGGAGCCCGAGGAAAAACCCAAGTGCCAGGACAGGACCATTAAAACGCAACGTTCTGGAAACCAATCTCCAACGTCGCCATTCCCGACGAGCACGGCAAGGTGAAAGCGCCTGTCGCCATGCGTGCCGCACAGCTTCCTGCGGTGTCGCCCCCCGTTTTTTTGCGCGCTGCAATACCTCAACACATCGCGGCGATGAAAGCCGAATCCCGCACCCGGCAATCACAAGATGATGGGTTTCTAGCCGTAAGTCGGCCCATTCCGGGGCACTTCCCCGAACAATCCCGTTTGATGCGGTTTCCAGCAGAAATTCCCCATTGCCAACCGCCAAAAGCGGTGGTGCCTGGCACGGGGCAAGCAAGCTGTCCGGCGGAAATGGACGCAAGGTGACCAGCCCAACCTCCGAGGTCGTGAAAAGTCTTCCTGGGTCCAGAATCCTCCACTTCTTTCCAGCGCCCCAGCTTCTTAACGCGATTCCATTCAGCGGAAGCCACAGCGTGGATTCCCAGAGATAGAGGGCAATGGCAACGCAGACAAACTCAGTAAAGGCCGACATCAGCGGGCCAGGTCACAGCGTCTCTCGCGATTTCCCGACGAAAATTCTCTTAAAAAGAGCACCGACAGCCACCAGACCGACAAGAATGGGCTTCCAAAGTTTGGCCAATAACCCGGACTTCGCCGCGACCAACAGACCGCCGCCGACAATCAGTCCGGTCAATCCGTATTCCGCGATCTTGTCGCCCTTCGAGAAAGCCGCATATGACTCCTCCTTCTTGAATGTATATCCCGCGAGGAGTTTCTGGTATTCCGGGATGATGGCGGGCATTTCCGCCTCATCGCACACCAGCACCACGTCCATCACGCCGCGGCGTCCGAGCAGCTTGGTCTTATAATTGACCATGCTGCCGCCGTCTCCGGAGCGCAACCGGATGGCCCATTCGAGGTTGTTGGTCTGTGGATTGTAAAAAGGAGGGGTCTGCCAGCCCAGAACGATGAGCGTTGGCATGCCGCGTCTAGAAAGTTCTTTGTTAGCTTCTTCCTGGCCCTCCTTGAGCTGTTGGAGAATTTTGTCCGCATCGAGTTTGTCCTTTTCGTCGTCCTTCACATAACCGACGTCGTCGAACTCGAAAACCGCGAACCATCCCATGTCGAGCGGTGAAATGTAGCCGAGTTCCGAGCCGTTCGTCAGATTTCCGTAAGCCTCCATCAGCTTGACCGTGCCGTCGGTCGCGGTGAACCGGTAACCGTTCGGGACGACGATCTGGGCAATGTTTCCGAGTGTCCCGGACCCTTCGGTTTTCCAAGTGATGTTTTTCACCAGCTTGGTGAATTCGTTGTCGGCGGCAGGTTCCACCGGGGCTTCCGCGGACTTCTCCGCGGCCATTTGGGAGGCGACCTGTGAAGCGGATTGGGCATACACTGGCGAAGTTGCTGCGAAGACCAGCGACGCGGCGCACGATAACAGGCGGAGTTGGAACGACATGGATCCGGATAGTTTGATTGATGTGGGAAACCCGGCTCTCTTCTGCCGTCTTTTTGGTGGAAACGCAAGGAGCAACCCCCATCGCAGGCCGGACCAGGGAGATTTTGTTAGCTCGGTGAAGCGACACACTTCCATGATGGACTCGCCCGTCGGAGTGCTGTTGGATCAATTCCATCCGTGTTGACCACCGACCAGATTACCGCCCTCGCCCCGGACGCCTCCTCGCTTAAGGCGGGCCGCGATCTCGGCACTCCGCGGAAATGGCTGGGCATCGGGGGTGATCCCGAGGTTCTTTGGGGGCTGGCCGTGGGATCCGGCAAGGATCCCTATCAGACACGCGTTTCCCTCGCCGATTTCGCGAGCAAATGCT
>JACMMB010000130.1 GCA_014379305.1 Akkermansiaceae bacterium | reverse complement strand
TCGTCACCTCACACACTTACGAGGATAGGCTCCGCACCATCCGGAACGTTCAGGACGCGGGCATGTCCGTATGCTGTGGCGGCATCCTCGGCCTTGGCGAAACCATCACTGACCGCCTCCGCATGCTCGAAATTATTTCCAACTTCGATCCTCAGCCGGAGAGCGTCCCGATCAATTCCCTGATGCCCATGCCCGGCACCCCGCTCGCGGAAAACCCCCAAGTCGACACCTTTGACATCGTCCGCATGATCGCCGTCACCCGTATCGCCATCCCCAAGGCCAAAGTGCGCCTCTCCGCCGGTCGCAACCGCCTCTCCGACGAGGCTCAAACCCTCTGTTTTTTTGCGGGGGCGAACTCCATCTTCTACGGCGACAAGCTCCTGACAGCCAAAAACCCTTCTGTCGAAAAGGATCGGATACTCCTCGCAAAACTCGGCCTGTCCCCCCTCGCCCCCGTCACAGCACCGGTTTCCGAACTAGCCGGGATTTCCGCTTGATTCGGATACCGGTGGCATTTGCCGCAGGGCGGATACTCCTTTTTCTGCAAGCCAACCCATGCATGCCGCATGGAAAATCCTCCCTCAAATCCTTCACAGGCCGGAAACGCGGTATGGTACGCTCATAGCAATAGCCATGCCCATGATGAATGCACACGATCTCACAAATAAAACCATCGCCATTTTGGTCACCGACGGATTCGAACAAATCGAGCTGACCGATCCAAAAGAAGCCCTCGAAAAAGCCGGAGCCATCACCCATATCGTTTCTCTCAAGAGTGGGAAAATCCAAGGCTTTCATCATGCGGAGAAAGCTGATGAGTTCAAAGTCGACAAAGTTATCGATTCAGTCAGCGCGACAGACTACGACGGACTCCTTCTCCCTGGAGGTGTTCACAACCCTGACGCCTTGCGGATTAGTGAAAAGGCGGTCTCGTTCGTCCGCGATTTTTTCATTCAGCACAAACCTGTCGCCGCGATCTGCCACGGTCCTTGGACACTCATTGAGGCGGATGTCGTGAAGGGGCGCACGCTCACTTCATGGCCCAGCCTTAAAACCGATATTATCAACGCCGGCGGCACGTGGGTGGACGAGGAGGTTCATGTCGATCAAGGCCTGGTGACAAGCCGTAACCCGAAGGACCTTCCAGCATTCTGCGCGAAAGCGATTGAGGAATTCGCGGAAGGGAAGCACGCGTTGCAAACGGCTTAACCGTAGGAAAACGAATCCCTGCTACGGCTTTACAAACACCGCATGTCCATCAAAAGCATCAATCCTGCGACCAACGAAGAACTCAAAACCTACGATCCGCTCACCAAGGAACAAACTATGGCGGCAGTGGAAACAGCCCATCTCGCATATGAGCAGTGGCGACTGACCTCTTTTGAGACCAGGAAAAAGGCGATACTTGAATTTGCCCGTCTGCTCCGCGAACGAACCGATGGGTTTGCCAAACTCATCACCACGGAAATGGGAAAACGCATTTCCGAAAGCAAAAAGGAAATCATCTTCTGTGCGCAGATCGCCGAATTCTATGCCAATGGAGCTGAGAAGTTTCTTGCCGACCAGGTAATGGATGTCGAAGAAGCCCACGCCTATATCCAACATACCCCGATCGGTGTAATCATGGGCATCATGCCTTGGAATTTCCCATTCTACCAAGTCACCCGCTTCGCCACTCCTAACATCATGGCCGGCAACACCGTCCTCGTGAAACACGCCGCTAACGTCCCCCAATGCGCCGAGGCCATCGGTAACCTCTTTGCCGAATCCGGCCTCCCTGCAGGCGTTTACACCAATCTCTTTATTCCGACCGAGTTCGTCGCGCCCATTATCGAGCACAAACACGTTCGCGGAGTTTCATTGACCGGAAGCGAGCGCGCGGGCGCTACCGTCGCGGCACAAGCTGGAAAAAACCTCAAACGCTCCGTTCTTGAACTCGGCGGTAACGATCCATTCATCGTCCTCGAAGACGCGGATCTCAATGACGTCCTTGAAAAAGCAGTCAGCGGCCGGATGGTCAACACCGGGCAATCCTGCGTCGCCAGCAAGCGCTTCATCGTCGTCGAACCTCTTGCTGCTGAATTCCTCAAAGGCATGAAAAAAAGGATGTCGGCATTGAAAATCGGCGATCCCATGGACGAGGACACCCAAGTCGGCCCTCTCTCCACTGAGGACGCAGCCGTGAAACTCAGCGAACAGGTCACGGCCACGGTCAACGCCGGTGCCAAAATCCTCCTTGGCGGCAGCCGGCCAGACCGCAAAGGCGCATACTACAATCCAACCATCCTCACCGGCGTGACTCCCGGGATGCCAAGCTACGATCAGGAACTGTTCGGCCCCGTTGCCACCGTCTACATTGTCAAAAATGAAGCCGCCGCCATCAAGCTTGCGAACGATTCCTCCTACGGCTTGGGCGGCTCAGTTTACACCAAGGACATCTCCCGGGGCCGCCGGGTCGCAGAGCAAATTGACTCCGGCATGGTCTTCATCAACCAGCCCACGAAATCCCAAGCCGAGCTCCCCTTTGGCGGCACGAAGAACTCCGGCTACGGTCGCGAACTCTCCCACCTCGGGATCTTGGAATTCGTTAACCGGAAACTGATTCACAATATGGAGTAATCCTCTACCGCTTGAACTTTCGGGATTTGGAATACAAAGTCCCCGGGCAATGCTACTCCAACAGCTCATCCGCATTCCATCCGTAAATCCGGAAAACGCCGCTGGCGCGCAATCCGACACCACCCACGAGCAAGCTCTCGCTGATTTCCTGGCGAACTGGCTCACAGACATCGGCGCGAGCGTAACACTTGAAGAAATCCGCCCTCTCCGGCCCAATCTCATTGCCCGATTCGCCCCCTTGGACGGGCGTCCCCGCATTCTCTTCGGCCCTCATCTCGATACCGTGGGCGTGGAAGGCATGACCATCGACCCCTTTTCCGGCGAAATCAGCGAAGGCCGGATTTGGGGCCGCGGGGCCTCGGATACGAAAGGTTCCATGGCGGCGATGCTCGAAGCTCTTCAGGAAAACAAAGACATCCTGCCAACACTTCCCACCGCCATCGACTTCGTCGCCTTCATGGGCGAGGAATCCAACCAATGGGGCTCCAAGCACTTCGCCACAAACCATGGCCACCTATACCAATTCGCCATCATCGGAGAGCCGACCTCCATGGACATAGTCCACACGACCAAGGGTTCGTTGTGGGCGACCCTGACCGCCAGCGGAACCGCCGCCCACTCTTCCCAACCCCACCTCGGCGATAACGCCATCCTCAAGCTCACCCGCGCCCTTCATTCGCTTCAGGAAAAACTCGACGCTGTTCTTCAAGGCTATACCCACCCTGTCCTTGGCCGCTCGACGCTCAATATCGGCACCATCTCCGGCGGCACCAGACCCAATATCGTCCCCGACTGCGCCCAAGCCGAAATAGACATCCGCCAGACACCGTCCCTACTTGCCGCAGGCGGTGCCACCGCGCTCCTGAAACAAATCATTGCCGATCTCCATCTCCCTTTGGAAATCAAATACGCCCACGAAAACCCTCCCATGGAAACCGATCCGGGCCATCCGTTTATCAAACAACTTCTTGCCATCGATCCCCGCACCAGCCTTGCCGGCGCCCCTTGGTTTTCCGATGCCGCCCACCTCTCCGCGGCCGGAATTCCCTCTGTTTGCCTCGGCCCCGGCTCTATCGATCAGGCCCACACTAAAAATGAATTTCTCGATCTCGGCCTGCTGAAGGAATCAGCGCGCTATTTCTCAAAATTCATCCGCTCCCTCCAAAACAGTCCCGTTGAGTAACCGGCGACAAGCCCGGTTTTCAATCAATGATCCTGCGCATCGGGATCATGTTGGAATACTCAAACCCCTGCTTCCTGAAAAATTCCTGTGATTCGGCGCTGATTTTGTCCGTCAGCAAAGTGATCCGCAAAAACTTCTTTTGTTTTGCGAATTCCATCACGTGATCCATCAGCATCCGCCCGTAACCCTGCCCCCTGTGCTGCGGATGAATCACCACATCCTCCATCAAAATCACGAACCCGCCCCGCGCCGTTGAAATCGTAAACAGCATATTCACCATCCCGAAAATCTGATCGTGGTTTCTCACCACCACGATCCGCCCCCGGCTTGGCTGTTCCAAAATCAGACTTAGCCCGCGCTCCTGCGTCTCACGATCCGGCTTGAAATCCCCCGACATCGAAAACAGATCCATCACCAGATTCGTCAACGCCGCTAAATCATCCAAGGTCGCCATTTCCACTCTCGGATCGTTTGAAACCGTGGATTCGGTTTCCGCCTCAAGCTCCGCCGATGTCGTGATCGTATCCATCTCCACCACCTTGCAATTAATGTGCGGAATTGACAGGTTTTTTATCGCCTGAAGGTCAGAAATACCGGCGCGATTTCACACCAGTGAAACTTCCTTTCGCTCGGACTTTTCAGAGAATGAACCGGACTCATTGCGCATATCGACCACTTTCCTATCCCCCGCCACGCCGTCGTTCCCGATGGCATCCCCGATGCTGACTGGGAAAGGGCGAACAGCCCCTTTCCTATGGTCGATCTCAATACAGCAGTCTTCACCACCGAACAGAAAAACTATCTGAACGGCTTTGTATCCGGCATCATCCAAGGCCGCCAGATTCCATTCCTCGGCCAGGATGCGCAACGCCGTTTCACTGACGATCCCGGGGAATCCGTCGAAACCGTCCACGGCACCCCCATCGACGAACTCTGCCGCGAGGAACTCATCAAGCACACCCTGAACGGCCTCGATTGCTTCCCGGCAATGCTCTCAAACGCGGAAAACGACGTTTTTCCGGACGCTGATGACGTCTTCCGCTACAAATTCCACGGCCTGTTCTACGTCGCCCCCGCCCAGGATTCCTTCATGCTCCGCTGTCGCATTGCCGGCGGCTCACTCTCCACATTCCAGTTCCGCGGCCTCGCCGCAATCGCCGGCACCTACGGCCCCGGCCACACCGATCTCACCACCCGCGCCAACGTCCAGGTCCGCGAAATCCGCCCCAAAGACTGCCCCATCGTGCTCGATGAACTGTGCGAACTCGGCCTCACCTCCCAAGGCTCCGGCGCTGACAATGTCCGCAACATCACCGCCACACCCACCACCGGCTTCGACCCGGACGAGCTCATCGACGTCCTCCCCTATGCGAAAGCGATGCATCATTATATCCTCAGAAACCGCGATCTCTACGGCCTCCCCCGCAAGTTCAATATCGCCTACGACTCCGGCGGCCGCATCTCCGCCTGCGCCGATACCAACGACATCGCCTTCTACGCCGTCCGCGTCGGCCCGAACGAACAGGCCATCGAGCCCGGCATTTATTTCCGCCTGCAACTCTGCGGCATCACCGGCCACCGCCAATTCGCCACCGATGCCGGCATCCTCCTCACCCCCTCCCAGACCATCCCCGTCGCCGCCGCCATCCTCCGCGTATTCATTGAAAACGGCGACCGCACCAACCGCAAGAAAGCCCGCCT
>JACMMB010000129.1 GCA_014379305.1 Akkermansiaceae bacterium | reverse complement strand
CGGAGCGGGATTTGATAGGGAAAGTCCATGACGGAAGATTTCTGGCGCTGATGGCTTATGAGGCGGAGCGGGCGGAACATTATTTCAAGGAAGCGGAAGCATTGCTGCCGGCGGTGGATCGCGAGGCATTGTTACCGGCCAGAATCATGGCGGAAATATACCGCTGCCTGCTTGAGAAAATGCGCGCCGGTGGATTCAAAGTTTTTGCCAGGCGTTATTCGGTTTCAAAAGCCAGAAAACTGGCGATACTATCCAAGTATCTGCTCGCGGCGAAGCGCACAGCATGAATAAATTGTGACGAAGAAAGTCTGGAACATATGATGAAAAAAAGCAAAATCAGCCTCGGGATTTTATGTTTGGGAGCAGCTGCCTGCGATCCATTGCCTCCTTATCCACCGCCGTATCAACGTGCTGACCGGCGGCCTGATTCGGCGAGACCCGGACCTTATTATGAGGACCAGGCCCGGAATGGATATCGAAACGACCGTCTGAACGACGGACCCTACAACCAGGATGAAATGCCGCCCCGGGAGCAACCCCGGGAGCCAACCCCGACGAGAGATCAGTATCCAGTTGCGGAACGGACGGACAATCCGAACCAGGTGTTGAGTCCATATGCCCCTTATAACGTCATCGATGTGGAGGGTTTCCGCTCGGGCCAGCTTGCAAAAGATCCTTCCAACGGGAAGATTTTCCGGGTGCCTTAGACGACTTTGGACCCGAAGGGTTCTCTGAATCATGATAGTTGGTATTGATCTGGGAACGACACATTCCGCTGTCGGGGTGGTGGATTCGGGATTCCCTATTCTATTGGCGGACGAGGAAGGCAGAAGGATCATGCCAAGTGCGGTTTGGTATGGAGAACAAGGCGATATTGAAGTGGGGAGAAAGGCCATGCGGCGACGTGGGCTTGACCCGATGCGCGTGGTGACGAGTGTGAAACGATGGATGGGGGTACCGCCTGGCGATCCCATTCTGGAGAATGTGGGCAAGAGCGCGGAGGAGGTGAGCGCGGAGATTTTGAGGGAGTTGAAGCGGATTGCCGAGTGGCGTCTGGGCGAATTGGTGGAGAAGGCGGTGATCACGGTTCCGGCCTATTTCAATGACGGCCAGCGGGCGGCCACAAAGCGGGCTGGGGAGCTGGCAGGTCTGGAAGTGGTGAGGATTTTGAACGAGCCGACTGCCGCCGCGCTGGCTTATGGCATGGATAAGCTGAAGGACCGGACGCGGATTGCGGTGTACGATTTGGGAGGGGGAACTTTCGATCTGACGATTTTGGAAATGGAGGACGGGGTGTTTCAAGTTTTGGCGACGCACGGCGATACTCGGCTTGGAGGCGATGACGTGGATCGGCTGATTTTTGATTGGATGGCGGAGGGGATCTATGATTTTCCACAAGAACGCAGGATCAAATTCCTGGAGGAGGCGGAGCGCGCGAAGCGGATGCTTTCGGATGAGGATGCGGTGACGCTCAGGCTGCCGTTTTACGATGGTACCAGTAGTTTTGAGAAAATCCTGACGCGAAAGGATTTGAATCGGATTACGAAGGGCTGGATTGAGAGAACACTGAAATGCTCCCGGCAGGCAATGATGGACAGCGGTCTCAAGGTGGAGGAGTTGGATGCGGTAGTGCTAGTTGGCGGATGCACGAGGATGCCGGCTGTTAGAGAAGCGGTGGCGGGCTTTTTTAAAATGAAGGTGGATGTGACCCAGCATCCCGATGAGGCGATCGCACTGGGCGCGGCGATCCAGGCAGGCGTGATGAGCGGGTCGATGCGGAAGATAGTGCTTCTGGATGTTACGCCGCTGAGCCTCGGTATCGAGACTTTTGGCGGGCTCATGAATGTGATCATTGCCCGCAATACGACGATTCCCTGTAAGGCGGGGGAAATGTTTGCCAATGCGGCGGACGGGCAGGAAAAAATGCGGGTGCGGGTATTGCAAGGTGAGCGGGAGATGGCGCGGGACAACTGGGAGCTTGGAAACTTTGAGGTTGGAATGGAAATTTTGCCTAAAGGCCGGGCACGGGTCGGGGTGCAGTTCAAGATCGATGCTGATGGAATTCTGGAGGTGCTTGCGCGGGAAATTTCCACGGGCAGGGATGTGATTATGAAGATTGAGAGTTCGGCGGTAAATGTGGATGATGCGGCGGTGGAGGCGATGGTGAGTGCTTCGGTGGAGTATGCCTTTGAAGATATTTCCGAACGGATTTTTACCGAGGCCAGGATCAAGGCTGAGGAACTTATTCCAGCGGTGGAGATGATTTTGTCGAATGGATTGGTGGATGGCAGTGAGGCAAAAGAGATAGAGGAGTCACTCGCAGCGGTAAAAACAGCCATGAGTCGGGGCGGGGCGAATTTGTTAAAAGCCGCTGTGCAGAAGCTGGACCTTGCGACTGAGGGGGTGGCAGCGAAGCTGGTTGAGAAAGCGATGGAGGAAGCCCTGGCTAGGGAAATGGTCATATGAAGGTTTTGCAGATTTTACCTGAATTGAATTCGGGCGGGGTGGAGCGGGGAACCTTGGAGGTTGCTGACTACCTGGTGAAGAAAGGGCACAAGGCCTTGGTTGTATCCAATGGTGGGAGGATGGTCGAGGCACTGGAGAAATCCGGCGCGCGGCACATCCTGATGCCGGTTCATAAGAAAAGTCCGGGGTCTTTGTTGCAGGTAAAACCTTTCCGGAAACTGTTAGAAAAAGAACGACCTGATATTCTGCATATTCGTTCGCGTGCGCCGGGATGGATAGCCTGGCTGGCCTGGCGCGGCATGAATCCTGACACGAGGCCCCGGCTGGTAACTACCGTTCATGGCTTCTATTCGGTGAACAGATACTCGGCGATCATGACCAAAGGCGAGCGCGTCATTGCTGTTTCAAACAGTATCCGCGAATACATATTGAAGAATTATCCGAAGGTGACGGCGGAGAAGATCCGGGTGATCCATCGGGGCGTGTCCCCTGAGCAATTTCCGAAGGACTATCGGCCGACAGAAGAATGGTTGTCAGCGTGGAGGACTAGCTACCCAAAGTTAGTAGGACGTAAGATTTTGCTTTTGCCTGGAAGGATTACGAGATGGAAGGGACATGAGGATTTCATCCGGCTGATCAGCGGGTTACGTAGTGAGGGAATGGGGGTTCACGGGTTGATTTTGGGAGATACTCATTCGGATAAGAAGACGTATGAGGCGCGGCTAAAAGAACTGACAGAGATGCTGGATATCAAATCAGAGATCACTTTTTTGGGCTATCGTAAGGATGTTAGGGATGTGATGTCGATTTCCGATCTCATAGTATCCCTCTCTAAAAGTCAGGAGGCATTTGGAAGAGTGGTTTCGGAAGCCGCCGCATTGGGGAAACCGATCTTAGGATATGATCATGGCGGGGTGTCGGAGCAGCTGGAAGAGCTGTTTCCCCAGGGCCGCGTTCCGGTGGGAGACGTATCCACGGCTATTGAAGTGGCCAGGTTAATTCTTCAAAATCAGCAAATACCCATAGCAAATAACTTCTACACTTTGGAGCGTATGTTGAGTGCCACAATTAGCGTATATTCAGATTTGCTGCAGGAATTCGTATCCATAAAAAATGATAGTCAGCCATAAATACCGGTTTATTTTTATTAAAACGCACAAGACTGCGGGCAGCAGCATGGAAATGGCCCTTGGTCCTCTATGCGGTGCGGATGATATTATAACTCCGATGGAGTCCAATGCCACATCGGGAATACCTAAAAATTTTCACAGTCGAAATTTGATTGGGAGAAGTTATGCTAAATCGAAATTATTGCGGAAATGCATCAACCGGCATTCCCCTATTTTGGGAAGCTGGTTTTACGAGCACATGCCTGCTAGCCGAGTGCGTCATCTCGTAGGTGATGATGTATGGAACAGTTATTACAAATTTTGTTTTGAGAGAAATTCCTGGGACAAAGTAGTTTCTTATTATAACTGGAAAAAACACGGCCAACGAAAAAAACTACCTGATTTTACGACTTATGTTATGCAAAAAACGCATCGCCTGCCCTTAGATTCCCGGTTATACTTTGAGGATGAATCCTGCATAGTAGACGAGGTGCTTGACTATAATGAATTTACCGGAAGTTTTATAAATATCTGTAAACGGCTAAATATTCCTTTCACAGGAACCATGCCCAGAGAGAAGACGAATGTAAATGGTAACATAACCGATTTCCATAATTACTATAATGTCCTTACTAAAAACAAAATTGCCACGGAATACAGACGTGAAATCAATTTAATGGGTTATGTTTTTGATTCATCTGGCAGTGCCAAGCCATGAAAATACTCTGGCTGAAGGACGATAAAATAGGACATACAAACAAGGTACGCGGTTTGTTACGAGCACTTGGTGAGCAGCTTGATTTTGAGGTAATTGAGTGTGAATTATTTTGGAGATGGTCGGGAATAAGACAGCTTCTATCGCGCATGGGTAATGCCGGTCTTAGGTTGCCGGTGCGGTGGTTCATCAGCAAATTGCCAGATCTTCAGGGTGTAAATTTGATTATTTCATCCGGGGGCTCAACTCAATGGCCAAATGCCGCACTAGCCAAACAATTTAAAATACATAATATATTTATAGGTTCTACCCGGAAAATGAACCCGGCGTGTTTTTCTCTGATCGCGCTTTTAGACCCGCCATCGGAATCCCCGCCATATTTTCGTTTCCATTTAATCCCTTCATTAGTGACCCCCACAGCTGCGATGCTAGCTGCTGATGCCTCTGGCTTTGGCAGCGGAAAATCATGGGGTCTTCTCATTGGTGGAGATGGAGAAGGTGTTTATTGGAGTGATCGAGAGTATATTTCCCTAGTAGAGATTTTTTTATCACAGGCAATTAATGCCGGGGTAGGAATTTGGATTGCAAGTTCCCGCCGCACCCCAAGGCATATCGAGTCGAAAGTCCGATCTTTAGTAGAGAAGTCGGGTATTCTTGTGGGCGCATGCTGGTTTCATGATCCTCAACCTGAGGCAGTAACTTTATTGGTCATGATGGGGGCTTGTATGCGGCTGTGTGTGACAATAGATAGTATGTCCATGGCACATGAGGCAATTTCCTCAGGGCGACCGGTCATTGCTGTTTGCCCTCAACATGGGGGAGGCGCACAGTTATCGAGCAATGTTAAAAAACTTGAAGCATCAGGTTATATCGTGATGCAACAAATTTCGAACATGTCAATTGCTGACGCAGAGCCCTTACACGGGTGGAAAAGGATCAAAGACGACCCTTCCGCGCCATTAGCAGCCGCGGTAATGTCTCTTATAGGAATAGCGCAGAATTAAGCAAACCTGAGACATTGTAAAAGCATCATAAATTTATATGAACCATGAGTAATGACGAAAAATACGTATATTCTTTAGTGCGAATCCGAAAGTCAGGCAGCCAATCCCTTGTGCAAATGATGACTTCTGCCCTGCCTGAAAGCCGTATATATGCAATGCCTCCGGCACCCCCTCTGGCAGACATGGGTATCGATTTTTTTGAGCAGTTGAGGCGCATTCGTCGCACAAAAAAACGGTTATGGAAGCTATTTCGAACCTCTAGCTATCCAAAAGCATGGATCTATTTAAATCACCATTTGAAAGCGGGTGATATTGTTTCAGGCCATTTTCATTACGCAGCCCCCCAGTTGCCCGATTGGAAATTGAGAAACATAACAGTGGTTCGTGAGCCCGTGGAGCGGCTTTATTCCGATTACCGTTATTGCAGGCAAAGTTATTTTCAGAGGCCAAAATGGCGGCGTTGGTATCTCGCCGAGAGGTTGAAAATCGCCGGCAATGGCAAGTTCCAGGACTACATCCAGTATTTGCATTCGCGAGGCGATAGATTTGCCAATCCCTATATTGGATACATCACGGGTGGCAAAGCTGTCGGTAACCCCTATGAATTTTTGAAAGATAATTACTTTCATTACGGAGCTTTAGAAAGAATGGACATTTTCACAAATCAACTTGCCATTAAAATTGGCAGGCAGATTGACCCCATATGGAAAAACAAAACCAAAAAAAGTGGATCTTTGGATTTGGAGGAATTCGATCAAACCAAGGTTGATGTCCTGCTAGGAAAAGATATCGAGCTGTATCGATCCATACTTGCTGAAACAGATTATCGCTGAGGGTTCTTTAGCGCGTAGCCGATAATAGGTTAATGAAGTCGATTTCTTAAGGTGAAATTGAACTATGCGGTGGCAGTTTGATTCCAAAATCAGCGTGTATGTCATGTGATGTTGTAGACACGGGAAGTTCTTTCATCACTGCTCGTTTTAAAAACAATCGATCTTCATGTATATGACCACGGGTAGATAACTCTGTGTTCTTACTGTAGTCATGTTGGTTATTGAAAGAAAAGCCCACGAGCACGACT
>JACMMB010000128.1 GCA_014379305.1 Akkermansiaceae bacterium | reverse complement strand
GCTGGTGAAAATGGATCGCATCGATTCCAATCCGCTGGGAAAGGTGGAGAGGATCGCGAGGAATGAAGAGGAGGAAGAGAAACGTCGGGCTTTAACCCCGGAGGAATTCCAGCGGCTACTCTTTGTGAGCGAAGAGCGGTCTTTGCTCTACTCGGTGGCCGTTTGCTCCGGGCTTCGCAAGAAAGAGCTGAAATTGCTCGCTTGGGGCGATGTGGTGACTTCTGGCAACGGGGATACGCGCCTGAGGCTCCGATCCAATACGACGAAGAACCGCAAGGCGGAAAGTGTTCCTGTACCTAGGTGGTGCGCTGAGGAGCTGCTAAAGAGCCGTCCGGCTGCTGCTGTGGAGACGACGAAGGTTTTCCCCGTCCTGCCGCGCTTCTACAAGGATCTGAAGGCTGCGGGAATTCCTGCGGTCGATGAGAGGGGATACAAGGCCGTGTTCCATTCTTTCCGCCACACGTTGGCGACCTGGCTTTTCCAGTACGGCGCGAATCCGAAGGCAATTCAAGGAATCATGCGTCACTCGACCATCGAGCTTTCGGCGAACCAATACACGAATTTCCACGATTCCGAATATCGGGACGCTTCCAACCTTCTCCCGGTCTTCGAGTTTGGGAGGTATACACAAATACGCGCACAGATTTCTGTCCCAGAGGGTCAAAACGTGTCGCAAGTTGGCGAAACGAAAAAGAAAAAGTTCACGTCGGAAACCCTTATGGATAAAGGCCTTGGACGCCTTCAGACGGGGGTTGTCGCGGTCGGGCGAATGGTGCGCGCTGCAGGGTTCGAACCTGCGACCCCATCCGTGTGAAGGATGTGCTCTACCACTGAGCTAAGCGCGCGCTTGCGGGGCGGAGATTGGCGGGAAAAGTTTTTGTTTGGCAAGCCGATTTAATGCTTGGAATCCATGTCAGATAGTCGGGTTATTGGTAACGCTTTGGTTCACCATGATGTGTGAAGGAAAGCTCAGAATCGCTCTTCCATCAGTTTCTCCCGGCGTTCGCGGACGAGCCGGACGACGAGGGCGGTCCAGCCTGTTTGGTGGGAAGCGCCGAGACCTTCGCCGGTTTCGCCGTGAAAATATTCGTGGAAGAGGATGAGGTTTTCCCAGTTGGGATCATCGGAATAACGTTTTGAGGCTTTGCTATCGCCGTAGCAGGGACGGTAGCCGTTCTTGTTTTTGGTAAATAGGGAGATGAGCCGGTCGCAGATGTCGATGGCGATTTCGCGGAGGGTGTGCTGCTCGCCGGAGCCAGTGGGATACTCGACCGTGAAGTCATCTCCGTAGAAGTAGTAGTAGCGTTCGAGGGCCTCGATGAGAATGAAGTTGGTGGGAAACCAGATGGGGCCGCGCCAATTGGAATTGCCGCCAAACATGTCGGTGGTGGCTTCACCGGGGGTGTATTGGACTTGGTGGGTGGTGCCGGCGTAGAGGAAAATAAAAGGGTTATCACTGTGGGCTTTCGAAAGCGAGCGGATGCCGTATTCGGAGAGAAACTCCTTGGGATCGAGCATGTAAGCCAGGGACTGGCGGAGACGTTCCTCGGATGGAATGGCGAGCAGGACCCGGCCGGAAGATGCTTTTCCTGGGATACGGCGGGCGGTGACGTATTTCAGAAGTTCGGGTTTATTGACGAGAAACCAGTCCATGCGTTTGCGAAAACCGGGGAGGGCATTGATGGTTTTCTGCTTGAGCACGGTGACTGCGGAAAGCGGGAGCAGGCCGACCAGGGAGCGGATGCGCAGCGGGATGGGGGAGGCGTCCGCGACGATGAGCTGATCGTAGTAGAATTGGTCCTGCACATCCCAAAGGCCGTTTCCGCCAAGGGTGTTGATGGCGTCGCAGATGCTGACGAAGTGCTCGAAGAACTTGGAGGCGATGTCCTCGTAGGCGGGTTTGGTGAGGGCGAGCTCGAGGGCCATTGAAAGCATTGTCAGGCAATAGAAGCCCATCCATGCGGTGCCATCGGCCTGTTGCAGATAGGCGCCTCCGGGAAGGGTGTGGGAGCGGTCGAAGACGCCGATATTATCGAGTCCCAGAAATCCGCCGCCGAATACGTGACGGCCATCCAGGTCCTTGCGGTTGACCCACCAGGTGAAATTCAAAAGCAGTTTTTGAAACGCCCGCTCCAGGAAGAGAATATCGCGCTCGCCTTTTTTATCGGCGATTTTATAGACACGCCAGACCGACCATGCATGGACGGGGGGATTCACATCTGAAAAGTTCCACTCATAGGCGGGGAGCTGGCCATTGGGATGCATGTACCATTCGCGCAGCAGGAGGAGCAGCTGGTGTTTTGAAAAGGCTGAATCGACCGCGCAGAAGGGCAGCATATGGAAGGCGGTATCCCACGCGGCAAACCACGGATACTCCCATTTATCCGGCATGGAGAAGATGTTTTTGGCGTAGAAGTGCTGCCAATCGTGGTTGCGCCCGGTAAGGCGATTGGCGGGAGGATTGGGCATTTCCTTGTCGCCTTTCAACCAGTCTTCGACCACGTAATAGAAGAATTGCTTGGTCCAGAGCAGCCCGGCGTATCCTTGGCGGCAAATGAGTTGTTCTTCTTCGGAAATTCCCGCAGGGATGATTTCACTGTAGAATTCTTCGGATTCGGCGATGCGGGCCGCGAATGTTTCCTCGAACCGGTCGAGCGCGGAAATTTCGTTGGCTTCGTCTATTTCGTGGAGCCTGCATCGCAGCGTGATGGTTTCTCCAGGCCGGATGCGGAAGCTGTAATGGGCGGCAGCCTTGGTGCCGGATGCATGTGGAGAAACCGCCTTTTTCTCGCCTTCAATAATATGGCGGTGGAAGGCATCCTTGGTGTAGGGCGAAGTGTTTTTCATTTCACCGATTGACTCGTGATTGGTTTCGTTTTCGGTGAAAAGCCACTTGGGTTTGGTTTTTTCTATAACGGGATCGATGTGAAAATGAAATCTGCCAAGTGACTCGTGATCGATGAGAAGGTGATCGCCTTTGAGTGAGATATTGGGCTTTTTTGCGGGGGCCTCGAGGTCGGTTCCCCATGACCAGGTGTTGCGCAGCCATACGGTTGGAAGAAGGTGCAGGGGCGCGGTATCACGGCTTCGATTGGTGATGGTGATGCGCCAGAGGATGTCCTGGGGCGAGCGTTTGGCGACTTCCTGTACCACATCGAAGTAGCGGTTCTCTTCGAATATCCCCATGTCCGCGAGTTCAAGCTCGGGTCCGAGGCGCCCGAGGCGTTCGTTTTCGATTCGAATTTCCGTATAGGGAAATTTTGTCTGGGGATATTTGTATAGGGCTTTTGTATATGAATGGGTGGGAGTGGAATCGAGGTAGTAGTAACATTCCTTGACGTCCTCTCCATGATTCCCTTCGTTTCCTCCAAGTCCGAATAGGCGTTCTTTGAGAATAGCGTCTTTTCCATTCCAAAGCGCGGGTGCGAAGCAAAGGCGGCAACCGCGATCGCACCAACCTTGAAGACCATCCTCGCCCCAGCGATAGGCGCGTCGGCGCGCTTGATCGTGGGGGAATGCTGCCCACGAGTTCCCATGGTCGGAATAGTCTTCGCGGACAGTTCCCCATTGGCGTTCGGAAAGGTAGGGCCCCCAGCGTTTCCAGTTTTTGGCCCGGTTTTCCTCCTGAGTGAGTCGAAAGCTTTCAGATGTCATGCTGCTGCAGCGAAGTTCTAGCACGTTTTATGCACATAGCGAAGCGCTGAGGCTGGTGGAAGATCGCGCGGCAAAAACTCAGACATGTGCATTCAGCCAATTTCCCTTGAAGTGCAGTCGCGTAAACACCACCGACTGGGTGACCAGATCCATTCCCAGCACAATCCATACTCCCGTCAGTGAAATCCAGCCATTGTGCGATAACAGCCACAGCACCCCGATTCGATAAAACACCATACTGCTGAACGCCCATCCCATCACCAACCGGGTCGCCCCGGCACCCCGCATCGTCGTTTTGAGAATAATACACGTCGCGAAAAATGGCTGGGTTATAGCGCAGACCACCAACAGCGGTCCCGCCAAATCCGCGTGCAACTCGCTTCCGGGTGCCATCTGGCCTATCAACCACTCCCGTCCGATGACAAAACCAAGCCCCACCACCGTCATCAGACCTACTGTCAGCATCCAGGAAAAACGCACCGCTTTAATAGCCATTTCCTTCGAACCCGCGCCAAGATACTGGCCTGTCAAGGCCGCAGCCGCAGCCGCAATCGCAAAGCCTGGAAGAAAACTCATCGATTCCAAACGGATCGCAATGAAATGGGCCCCAAGCGCTCCAGTATCTTTCAAGCCTGAGATCACTCGCAGGCCGTAGGAATGGATCGCCCACATCCCGGCAATCTCCACCGCTTGCGGCAATCCTACGCGACCGATGCGCAACATCGTCTCGGCATGGAATCTCAGCCCCTCCAGCGACCATTGAAGCGCCGCACTCTTTCTGATTCCGACCATTACCACTACGGTCACAAGACCCGAAATCCAGCCAGTCACCGTCCCCATGGCAATCCCTTCGACCCCTCTGCCACCCCATGGTTCCGGCCCGAAGACAAGCAGATAACTCATCCCTATATTGACCAGATTCACCACCACCATCGCCAGAAACGGGGTTTTTGTATCGCCTGCTCCACGCAGGGCGGCATTCACGGTAAACATCGCGCCACTCACCGGGCCGGACCACGCCAGAATCCTGATAAACTTTTCCGCCTCCACCGCGGCCTCGGCAGTCAGACCCATCCATCGGATGAGATGAACCGTTCCAGCCTGTAGCAGTATCAAAGCCGCGCAACCAGCCAATGCCCCCAGCCAAAGTCCTTGCCCGAGGCCCTTGCACGCCAGTTTCAAATCACGGGCGCCTGTGGCTCGGGAAACCAAAGCCATCACCCCGGTGGCCACGGCCCCTTGTAAAATTCCGATGAACCAGCCCACATATCCCCCGAAGCCCATCGCGTCCAAGACAGCCACCCGCTCCGCACCTTGCGCCATCCGTCCGGCAATGAGGATATCGGTCATCCCGACAAAAAACGCCAGAATCTGCTCGAGCAACGGCCATATCGCCAGAGTCAGGACCTGCATATACAAGGTCATTTCGCCCAGCTTGCCTCCGAGCCGCACTGCCGCCCCTCGCTCGCTCGCTTCGATGGTCACCCCGGGTTTCTGCATCCCGGGCAGACTCCACCGGCTTGGCACCGGCTTCAATCTTCTTCTCCGAACAACCACTCGGCCTGCAACAACGACTCTATTTCCGATCACCAATCTACCTTCGGGGATTTTCTTCGTGACCCCTCCTACGCGCCTGTTAAAACGCAGCACAGCAAATGGCAGGCAACTTGACGTATCAACAAGCAGGGGTGGACACACGCAGGGCCGCCGCGCTTGTCGGCGATATCAAAGGCCACGTGAAGCGCACCCAGAAGCAACGCAAACTACTGGGTGCCTTCGGCCTTTTCGCCGCTTGTTACGATCTCAGCGATTACGCCCAGCCCGTCATCGTTACCGGCTGCGACGGAGTGGGCACCAAACTCGAACTCCTGCTTGAACACGATCTCCTCGAAGTCGCCGGCAAGGATCTCGTTGCCATGAGCGTCAATGACATTCTCACCACCGGCGGTGACCCGCTCCTTTTTCTAGACTACATCGGCATTGCCGCGCTCGATGAAAATAAAATCAACCGCGTCATCGGCGGAATGGCCGACTACCTCGAAGCCTGCAACTGCATTTTAGCCGGCGGAGAAACTGCGGAAATGCCCGGCATCGTCCCCGCCGGAATCCTTGAGCTTTCCGGCTTCTGCATTGGCTGTGCGGAAAAAAAAGATCTCATTGACCCCACGACCATCTCCATTGGCGACATCCTGATCGGCTACCGGTCCGACAGCATCCATGCCAATGGCTGGTCTCTTGTGCGCCGCGCGCTCAAGGAGATGGAGCCCGCCCTTGTCAGCCACGACGAACTCCTTTCCTGGCTCCAGCCAACCCGGCTTTACGACGATGTCGTCCACGACCTGCGCAAATCCGGAGTGAAACCCAAGGCAATGGCCCACATCACCGGCGGCGGACTACCGGAGAATCTAGAACGCCTCTTCGCCAACATGGGAGCGGATCTGGAAATCCCCGAATGGAACCTCCCCGGCATCCAGAAACTTCTTGAACAGGTTG
This sequence comes from Akkermansiaceae bacterium, assembly GCA_014379305.1. Classification (GTDB taxonomy): domain Bacteria; phylum Verrucomicrobiota; class Verrucomicrobiia; order Verrucomicrobiales; family Akkermansiaceae; genus Luteolibacter. The sequence continues at coordinate 3,432 of JACMMB010000128.1, read as the reverse complement.
ATCCACAGGACCGTTTCCACACCTTCAATATGGGCATCGGCTGGGTCGCCATCGTCCGCGAAACCGATGTCCAATCCGCCCTCCAAGCCGGACCGGGCGGTGTCATTATCGGAAAAATGGTTGCGGAAGAAGGCGTCCGGGTAAAAGTCTCCTGATCCAACATTGCATGAGCGACTTCATCTCCCACGAATGCGGTATCGCCGCAATCCGCCTCCGCAAGCCGCTCGCATACTACTACGATCGTTACGGCACCTGTCTTTGGGGGCTCAACAAGCTGTTCCTCCTCATGGAAAAGCAACACAACCGCGGCCAGGATGGAACCGGCATCGGCTGCGTGAAACTCAATATGCCCATCGGCCAATCCTACGTCCATCGGCGGCGGGGTATCGAGTCGGACGCGCTCGCCCAGATTTTCCGCAAGGAGATCAAGAGCTTCTTCAAAATGCACCGCAAGGAAGAGCTCGACAAAAACAATCCCCAGAGCGTGAAAAGAAACTTCGATTTCGGTGGTGAAATCCTCGTCGGCCATTTGCGCTACGGCACCAGTGGCGAGTTCGACGTAGGCTGTTGCCACCCCTACCTCCGGCGCAGCAACTGGCCGACCCGCACGCTGATGGTTCTCGGCAACTTCAATATGACCAACACCGCCGAGCTTAACAATGCTCTCATCCAGCGCGGCCAACACCCGGTATTCGGAACCGATACCCAAACCGTCCTTGAGGAAATCGGCTACCACCTTGATGAAGCCCATACCGGCCTCTACCACCGTCTCCGCGACCAAGGTATTCCTGGCAGCGAAATCCCGGACCACATCTCCGCCGCCCTCGATATCCCCCAGCTTGTCGCTGATTCCGCAGCCGCTTGGGACGGTGGCTATGCGATTTGCGGAGCCATCGGCAACGGCGATATGTTCGTCATGCGCGATCCCCGCGGAATCCGGCCCTGCCATATCTATATGGACGACGAAGTCATCGCCTTCGCCTCCGAGCGTGTCCCGCTCATGACCGTCTTCGAGGCCGAGACGGAGCAGGTGAAAGCTGTCGATCCCGGTTCCGTCATCACCATCAAGGCGGACGGCTCCATCACCGATGTGCCTTTTGCTCCGCCTCAGAAATTCACTCCTTGCTCCTTTGAAAAAATTTATTTTTCCAGAGGCAACGACCCGCAGATCTATCGCGAGCGCAAAGCCATGGGCTCCGCCTTGGTCCACCAAGTCGTCGAGTCGATCGGTGGCGCATTCGACAAGACGGTTTTTTCCTTCATACCGAACACTGCGGAGACCGCCTACCAAGGGCTCATGGACGGGCTCCGGCTTTACCGCCGCCAGCAGGTCCGAATGGAGATACTAGAAGGCGTTGCAGACGGCACCCTGACCCCCGCGAAAGTGGATGACCTGATCCTGCGTAACTGGCCGCGTGGTGAAAAAATCGCTCATAAGGACATCAAAATGCGCACCTTTATTTCCCAGGAAAAAGACCGCGATCTGATGGTTTCCCACGTCTATGACATCACCTACGGCGCGGTAAAACCCGGTGATATGCTGGTGGCGCTGGATGACTCCATCGTTCGCGGCACCACCCTCAAAAAGTCCATTTTAAAAATTCTCGCCCGCACCAAACCTTCCAAGATTGTCGTCTGCTCGACCGCCCCGCAGATCCGATATCCGGATTGCTACGGGATCGACATGTCGGAACTCGGTAAATTCATCGCGTTCAACGCCGCTGTCGCGCTCCACCGCCGCGCCGGCCGGCAGTTCCTCCTCAACCGCATTTTCGACGAGTGCAAGGCCGAACTCGAGAAGCCTGTCGGCGACCGCAGAAACCGGGTTCAAGGCGTCTATGAAATGTTCACCCCGGAGGAAATTTCCGCTGAAGTCAGCCGCATGGTTTACCCTGAGGAAATCGATTGGCACGGCGAAGTCGAAGTGATTTATCAAACCATCGACGATCTCCACGCATCCATCAAAGGCCCCTGCGGCGACTGGTATTTCACCGGGAACTACCCCACTCCGGGAGGCTATTCCATGGTCAATCAAGCCTACATCCGCTGGTTCACTGACCTCGGCGGCCGGGCTTACGACCTGCTGTGAAGGCGATTTCGTTCCTCACTCCCATTCGATACTCGCCGGCGGTTTGGTCGAGATATCATACAGCACGCGGTTGATCCCCTTGACCTCGTTCAATATCCGGTGACTCGTCTCGCGCAGGATAGCATAAGGCAGCTCCACCCAATCCGCTGTCATTGCGTCTTCTGAAATAACGGCACGCAGCGAAACGGCCCACTCGTAGCTTCTCTCGTCACCCTTGACTCCCACGGTTTTCACCGGCACCAGACAGGCATACGCCTGCCAGACCTTGTCATACCAATCATGTTCCCTGAGTTTCCCGATGAAAATCGCGTCGCATTCGCGGATGATGTGAAGCCGTTCCTCGGTGATTTCTCCAGGACAACGCACCGCCAAGCCAGGCCCTGGAAAAGGATGCCGGTTCAGAATATCCGGGGCAATTCCCAACGAAAGACCCAGTGCCCTCACTTCATCTTTAAAAAGCTCGGCCAATGGCTCCAAAACTTTTCCCTGCGCCTGCAGCTCCAGAATCCGATCCACCCGGTTGTGGTGCGTTTTGATCTTGGAAGCTTTTGAGTTCGCATTCGAGGCGCTTTCGATCACATCCGGATAAAGCGTCCCTTGAGCAAGCATTTCCGCATCGCCCACGGAGTCCCAGAACACATCGATGAATAGATTGCCGATAATCACCCGCTTCTTTTCAGGATCGTTTTCTCCAGCGAGCGCAGCCAGGAAACGCTCACGGCAATCCACGGTTTCGATCGGCACCCCCAGTCGGTGGAAATTGCTGCGAACCTCGTCCCCCTCACCCTTGCGCATCAATCCGTGGTCTACAAAGATCGCCCGCACATTCGCTCCCGCCTCATGCAGAAGTACGGCAAGCACCGTACTATCCACACCGCCCGATACACCGCAGACGACCTGCTTTCTCCCGACCTTGTCGCGGATGCCATCGATCATTTCCCGCTTGAAATCCTCAATGTGGAACGGGGCCAGTTCCCCGGCGGAAAGCAGGAAGTTGTGCAATATCCTCAGGCCCTCGTGGCTGTGCGTCACTTCCGGGTGAAACTGTATGCCGTAAAATTCCCGGTCCCACTTTAAGGAAACAGGAGTTCCGTGTTGATTCTTCGCCAGAATTTCCGCGCAATCCGGAATCAATTTCACCGTATCCGAATGGCTCATCCAGACCTGCGAGGAAGCCGAAACACCTTCAAAAATCCCTTCGCATTTTTCAGGAAAAAGCGCCGCCGGGCCATACTCGCGTCGGTCGCTTGCCTCGATGGTTCCTCCGAATTTCAAGTTGAGCAGTTGCATCCCGTAGCAAACTCCCAGCACCGGAACCTCGAATCCTCTCAAAGCCTCGAAAT
>JACMMB010000127.1 GCA_014379305.1 Akkermansiaceae bacterium | reverse complement strand
TATCCCGGCTTTCGGCAATACGCTCCGGGAAAATATCACATCCGGGTCTGCAGAACGCTTTCCTGTGCACTGGAAGGAAGTGCCGAGCTGATGGACCAGCTTTGCACGGAATTTAAAATCAATCGTTCCGCCAGCGATTCCCATCATCATCCTATCAGTGTTTCTCCTTGCGGAAAATATTCGGTGGAGTTTGCCGAATGCCTGGCATCATGCGGAACCGGGCCGGTATGTCTTGTGAATGACAGCTTTTATGAAGCTGTGGATGTTAAGATGATGAGGGCGGCATGCTCAGACTGAAATGGGCTTCGGCTGTTTTCCTCGTTGATTTCAAGAGTCGGCCGCATCGGTAGGCCGGCTTGGCGGGGATTTGATAAATGGTGGTTTCGGTCCTGTGCCATTGTCGCCGGAGGCAGCCTGCGCACGGATGGCCGAGGCAATGTTTCTGGCAAGTTTCTGGCGGTATTCGGAGGAGGAAATCGTTCGTGATTCAGCGGAATTGCTGAGATAGCCGCCTTCGAGAAGCAAGCACGGGATTTCCGGGTTGCGGGTGAGCCGGAGACGGCGGCGGACCATTTTCCTGGAAGAACTGTCGGAGGCCAATGATTTCATCGCCGAGTGGCAGCGGACCGCGAGGCCATGGGAATCGACCCGCCAGTAGTAGGTTTCCGGGCCGCGGGTGCCGGGTGCGCCGGAGTTGAAGTGGAGGCTGACTAGAATGGCATCGGGGTAGCGGTTGGCAAACGTGACACGATCATCAAGATCCACGAAGCGGTCATCGGTGCGGACCATCACGGTGCGGAACGAAGAGCCGAGTTCGGACTGCAGCCGCTTGGCGAGGTCGAGGGTAAGGTCTTTTTCCCTTTGACCGGTGTGTCTGCTGACCGCTCCGGAGTCGTGGCCGCCGTGGCCGGCATCAATGATTACGGTCCCGAAACCTTGGGGGCCGGGGCGGTTGCCCCAGTAATCCAGCTTCCCGGAGCCGCCACTTGGAGAAACAGGAGCGCAACAAACCATCAAAAAGGCGCAGGCAATGGGGGCGAATTTCAAATCAGTCATGAAATGGCAATAGACGTTTTTTACCTGCGGGTAAAATCTTTTGAAAATTATCAGACTTAAATAGCCTAATATTTAACAAATATTAACAATTTAGCTTGTGGCTTTATAAATTTCCCCTAAATACCCCGGCGTGAAAACAAATACACACCTCAGTCCCGGGCTTTTTGGTATCACGGTTACAGCGTTAACCGTCCTCAGTGCATCAGCAGCGATCAATGCGGTTTACCTTCCGCATGGTCCAGCCAATCCTTCCAACGCCGCATGGAACCCGACCCCGGGAACCGCGCGCGACAGCTACCGGGATATTCCCTGGTGGTTCGAGGACAACAATCCTGCCTCCGCAAGCAATGGGATTCCCGGCGCTGCCGATGCTTACGACATCTCCGTCGTCTATGCGGCTCGTTTAAACAAAATCAACGCATCCGGCTACGAGGCCGCGATCATTGATACACCCGCACCCATCGGCTCCCATTATGGCACTCCGGGCGGAACTTACGGGACTGCCGCGAACAGCGTGACCTGGGGCAACAACACGATTTGGAATTTCACCTTGGTCTATGACTGGAACAACGGCAGCCCTACCGCCAGCTCAAGATACCAAAGCGGGGCGACTGTCCATCTGGCAAGTGCCACGCTTGGAAATCGCGTGACCGATTTCGTGAACGGCACCGGTCCTTACAAGGAACAGCATGTGCTCAGTGATGTTCTGATGCGGTTCGCAACGATTGGTGCTTATGGAGCCTCGCCGCAAGTGACCCGCAGCAGCCTGACTGTGGGCAATCTTTCGGCCTCCGTCGGTAGCGGGCCTACCCAGCCGATCAACTTCGAAAAGGATAATCAGACGGTGAATTCCCTTACGACGACGTGGCAACACGTTCCTGGTGGCACTGACATCACCAATCCCCGCCAAGTGGAATTCCTGGTGATCGACAATCTTATTCCGAATCATCAAACCCGGTTGGAAGTCACCGGCACACTTGCCTTCTCCTGGGATGGCTCAGCCAGCGCGATCGCCGGCAGTGGCTTGATCTATGAATTGAAATTGGGTGATCTGGATTATTTTCCCGGCGCGGTGGCATTTGTTCCAGTGCCTGAGCCAAAAACCGCACTGCTCGGTGCCTTCGGACTTCTGGCATTGCTTAGACGCCGGAACAGTCGCTAGTTCGGATAAAGCCGGTGATCGTCACAGATCGCCGGCTCTTTTGAAGAAGACGGTGAAATCCCCATTCGCCCCGGCGAGCAGTTGCTTGAACTTCGGGATGTCCTGATGGTAGCTGATGAGGGCGACAAGGTGGGCGTTGGTTAGGTCGAGCTTGAGCCATTCATTGAGGCGCTTGCCACCCCAGCGTTGCTGAAGATCGCGGGAGCGGTGCTTCAGGTTGGTGAGAATGATGGCTTTGCGCTGGCGCATGATTGTCCGGGACAGGCCGGAAGCATAGAGGGCGTCGAGCTGCCGCCGGGTGACTGCGATTTCATCAAAGAACTCGCGGCGGCGGACGAGGCGGGCTTCGTAATCGGCGAGGGCGGCGGTGCGGTTTTGCGACCCCAGCCAGCGGCGGACTCCTTCCTCGGCGACGGCGGTGGCGAGGGATTCATTGAAGGTGGTATCGCCGTTGCGGAAAATGCGGCGGTGGGTGAGCTCGTGGAAGATGGTTTCGGCGAGATCGATTTCGGGGTAATCGATGAAGGTGTTGAGCAGGGGATCGTGGAATAACCCGAGGGTGGAGTAGGCATCGGTGCCGCCGATGAAGACCTCGTAGCCTGCGGATTCGAGCTGCCGGGAAAGGTCTTTGGCGTCGCTTTCCTTGAAATAGCCGCGGTAGTCGAGCTCGCCGAGAAAGGGATAGCGCCAGGTTTTGGCTTTGAGGGAAAATTCCGGGGCGGCATGGATGACATAGACGACGTGGGTGCGGCCGAGATCGGCGTAGCGTTGGTAAGCGGAATTGCCGGGGAGATCGAGGTTGGCGGTAGCGAAGGCGCAGAGTTCCCCGGCGAGGGTGAGTTGTTTCTTGAGGGCGTCCGGGGTGGTGGCGGAGGCGAGGAGGGTGGAATTGGGTTGGGATTTTTGGAGGATTTCCACCTGGCCGCGGATGCCTTGGGTGTAGAAATGGAGGGTTTGGCAACTGCTGAGGATGATAATGGGGAGGGAGAGGATGAGCCGCATGTTGTGGGGAGGATCGGCGCTATTGCGAGGGTTGCAAGGTTTGTGGCGGGTCTTGATGAGGATGTGGCCAGGGTCATTATTTGATCGGATAATGGCACTTTAAGCCTATTTTATGACAAGATTTAATAATAGGTAAACAAATGATGATAATGGAATAAGATAGATAAATATCAGAACAATCTAGTTTAAGCTCAGAATAAAAAATGGTGTAAATAACATCGTATAGGGTTACAATGCACAAACAAATGGCGTCAGTGCGACGGTTTGTTCAAATAATGCCGTTGGCGCAGTTGCAATCAGGCTGGCCGGCGAGGGCGTTGATGAGGTTGGTGAGGGATTTCATGGCTTGGCGGGGGACACTTTCGCAGGTGCGGGAGCCGATGTGGGGGGTGACGATGACTTTGGGGTGGGACAAGAGGGGGTGATCGGGGGGCGGGGGCTCCTGGTCGAGGACGTCGGTGGCGTAACCGGCGAGTTTTCCGGAATCAAGGGCGGCGATGACGTCGGCTTGGTGGATGAGTTCGCCGCGGCCGGTGTTGATGAGCCAGGAATTCTGCGGCATGAGATCGAGGCGGGCGGCGTTGATGCAATGATGGCTTTCCGGGGAGAGCTTGGTGTGGGGGCTGATGATTTGGGAGGCGGCGAAGAGGCCGTTGAGATCGTGGTGGCGGGTGATGCGGTACTCCGCGGCGAATTCCTCCGGCCAGTAGTTGCCGAAGCCGTGGACTTCCATGCCGAAGGCGCGGGCGCGTTTGGCGACTTCCTGACCGATGCGTCCGAGGCCGATGAGGCCGATGCGTTTGCCATGCAATTCGGTGCCGGTGAGGCGGGTCCACCGGCCCTCGCGGGTGGAATGGACGGATGGAATGAGGTTTTTCGTGAGGGCGAGGAGGAGTGCGAAGGTGTGCTCGGCGACGGTGTGGTGATTGACGCCGGGGGTGAAGAGGACGGGGATGCGGAATTCCATGGTGGCGGGGAGGTCGATTTTATCGAGGCCGATGCCGTATTTGGAAATGACTTTGAGCTTGGGGAGGGATTTTGCGAGGACTGCGCGGGAGAGGGCGTCATCGCCGCAGAGGAAGGCATCGAAGTCGCCGGCAAGCTGGAGCATGCGGGCTTCGGAAAGGGGGCCGCGCTGGCACGTGACGTTCCATTTCTGCGCGGCCATGAGTGCGTGATGGGGGCCGGGGGTGTCCTGAAAGGAGCAGGTGGTGAGGAGGATGTTCATAAGAAATGTTTACGGGATGGACGTGGTGCGATGGGTGGGGAAGATTTTGCGGAGATGATTGCGGAGTTGTTGGATGCGGCGGTGGCGAAGCGGGGGCGGCTGCTGGATGAGGGGACGGATGCGGTGAGATTGGTGGACGGGGCAGGGGATGGGCTGGGAGGTTTCGCGCTGGAGGAGTATGCGGGGCGCTGGCTGGCGATGACGGCGGGCGGGGAAATGCGGGGGGAGGTTAAGGATTGGCTTAAAGCGGGCGGGAGTTCGGTTTATTGGAAGCGCCTGGATCAGCAGCGGAAGGAATCGCCGGGGCATGTGTACGGGCCGGAGGTGGAGGGTCATTTTTTGATACGTGAAAACGGGATGGGGTTCGAGGTTTCCTTCGGGTCTGGGTATTCCCAGGGGATTTTTTTGGATCAGCGTCTGAATCGGGCGGAAGTCAGGAGGAGAATGGATGGCGGGGGTAGGTTGCTGAATCTCTTTGCCTACACGGGAGGCTTTTCGGTGGCAGCGGCATTGGGCGGTGGGGAAACGACGACGCTGGATTTATCGGCTCCTTATCTGGAGTGGGCGAGGCGGAATTTCCGCCACAACGGATTGGATGATCAGGAGCATCATTTTTGCAAAGGGGATGCGTTTCATTGGTTGAGGCGTTTTGGGAAGCAGGGGCGGGTCTTCGATGGGATTGTGATCGACCCCCCGACTTTTTCGCGGGATGAGCAGGGCAAGGTGTTCCGGGTCGAGCGGGATTTCGGTGAGTTGACGATGCTGGCGCGGCGGGTTTTGGCACCCGGGGGATGGCTGCTGTGCTGCACGAATTACCGGGGGATAAGCGAACCGGACTTCGTGAGGATGGTGAGGATCGACGGGATGGCGGTGAGGCTGCGGGAGATGCCGGAGGATTTCACGGAGGCTGGGTATTTGAAATCGGTTTGGCTGGGGTGATGAACTTGTGATTTGCAAAGCGGCGGCACTTGGTGAAGGGTTGGAACTTATGTTAAAACGACGTGGTTTTATTAAAGCAGGGACTTTTGCGGCGGGGGGGTTATTGGTTTCCGCAAGTGCGGGGAAAGCGGCTGAGGGAGCTTTCGAGCTGCCGGAACTTGGATATGGGTTTGATGCTCTGGAGCCGTACATCGATGCGGCGACGATGGAGATTCATCATGGCAAGCATCACGCGACATACGTCTTGAAGCTGAATGAAGCGGTTGCGGGAGCGGCTGATCTGAAGGGGAAATCGTTGCCTGAAATTTTAGGGAACTTATCGGAGATCAAAGACAAGAGCTTGATGGCGACGGTGCGCAACAACGGAGGAGGGCACTGGAATCATTCGTTTTTCTGGAAGACTCTGGCACCTGCCGGAAAATCAGGCAAGCCATCGGATGATTTAACGGCTGCGATAAATGGAGAGTATGGATCGCTCGCAAAAATGCAGGAAGCTTTCGGGGCGGCGGCGGCAAGCCGCTTCGGCTCGGGATGGGTATGGCTGAATGAGAAGGACGGCAAGTTGAAAATTTCCAGCACGCCGAATCAGGATGCGCCGATTATGAAGGGTGTGGTAGCGGACGGTGAGCTGGGCAAGCCACTGCTCGGCCTGGATGTCTGGGAGCACGCCTACTATCTGAAATATCAGAACAAGCGGCCGGATTATGTCGCGGCTTTCTGGAAGGTGGTCGATTGGGAGGCCGTTTCAAAGCGGCTGGGATGAGCCGGTGGGCGCTGAACAGGTTTGTGAGATTTGATCGAGTAGTCCGTTGACGAAACGTTTCGAGTCGCTGGTTCCGAACCGTTTGGCCAGCTCAATCGCTTCGTTGATGACTGCCTTGTGAGGGGTTTTGGTGTGGAGCAGTTCGTAGGTGCCCAAGCGGAGAATGGCGCGGTCAACCGGATCGATCCGCTCCGGGGAGTAGTTCTCGACGATGGCGGCGATCCTGCCATCGATCTCATCCCTTTTTTCAATGATGGAGTCAACGATCTGATCGGTTTGCAGGCGCAGCTGGGCGATATCGGCTTTTGAATGCCGGATTTTCGCAAGATCGACCTGTTCGGGAAATTTTTCAGGCTCCTCGACCATGCGCAGCCGGTCGGAGATTCGCTGGAGTCGGCGGATGGATGCCGAAACCGGTTCGAGCTGGCCGGTGATGGCAGGAAAGTTTTCCGCCCCTGTGAGAAATTCCTGCCGATAGAAGGCGGTATCGCGGTCTGTTTTGAAAAGCTGTTCGAGAAGCGTTTCGAATTGTTCCGCGACATCCGAATCGTTGTCGGTTTTAGGAATGTGTTCGAGCTGGGTGAAAGCGAGACTCCACGAGGACTCAAGAGCCAGGAGGCGGTTGAGATGGGATTTGAGTTCTTCCGCCTGGGGCCAGGCATTGAGATGGGCGATGGCCGGCGCACAGCGCTCGACGAATTCCACAAGCCGGGATTCCCGGCCGTGAGCGAGGTGATGGACGGTACGGAAAGTGGCGATCTGGAGATTTCTGCGGTCGCTTTCGGTGATGAATTCCCAAAAAGGCTCTCGCAGCCCGGATGGGTTGGCTCCGCCTTCCAGATCAGCACAGTAAAGGAATTGGATGACGGCTTCCCTGATTTCCCTCCGGCTTGGCATTTCGTTACTTCGTTTTCTTGGGATTGGCTTTAGGCATCGATTTATCGATTTCGTAAAAGACATCAATGATGCTGGCTGCGGCCCGCGCGGCCTCGCGACCGCGGTTCAGGGTTGAGTCGATGCAACGGGCTTGGGCTTGCTTTTCGTTTTCCAGATAAAGCACTTCGTGAATGATTGGAGTCTTGGATTCGATGGCAAGATGTTGCAACGAATTTGTCACAGAACCTGCGATCAGGTCGGCATGCATGGTATCGCCTTGAAGGATCAAGCCGAGAGTGATGACGCAATTGAATTCCTCGCGATCCAGAACATTGGCAACGGCGACAGGAATTTCAAAGGCTCCGGGGACACGGATAAGGTCGATCCGGGCCATGGG
>JACMMB010000126.1 GCA_014379305.1 Akkermansiaceae bacterium | reverse complement strand
GTGCAACTTCTTTCGGAATGGATTTCACGAAACAGACCGACGGAAGAATCGTGGAATATACATCCATAGACGGTAAGGCAACCTTCAAGCTGGTGGACAAAATGGCGGCAGGCTCAATGTATAGGGGGCTTCGCGGCATTGTCTGCGGAGTGATCGATCCAATAGAAAAGCACCGCACTTTTTTAGGGAAGGTACCATGACCCTCAAACAAGCTATCCAAAAGTTTCGCAGCCACGAAGTGGACAGCACCGATTGGCTGTATTTGGCCTATTCTCCCTACAACGATTGAGTCGACCAGCCGGTCTGCACTTTGAGCTTGGCGCAGTTCGGCGACCAAGGGGCCGGTGTGGCATAACGTAAGATATAATCCGAGCAGAAGCGGTCGACAGAGGGTTTTGATTGCTAGGTTTGGAGTTGATTTGGAGGTATACAAAAACCATGGGGGAAACATGCGCCTAGAATCAGCGATTGAAACCACAACCGGAGCGAAGCGGAGATAGCCGGAGGCAAATTAAACGGAGTTTACGGATTATGAATAGGTTAGGAATCTTTATTCCTTCACCCGTTGGGTGAAACCCAAGTGGAATACAAAACCAAAATCTTTTCCGTGAAATCCGTTCAAACCCGTTAATCCGTGGTAAAAAATGGCTGTATCGCTGGTTCAACTTCGGTTTCTAGGTTGATGGGAGTTGAGTGGTCAGGGAGCCACTTTGATCCGGTAGAATCCACGCAGAGAATTCACTGGGTTGGTGTGCTTGAAAATGAGGTTTGCGCCGTGACCTGCTTGCGCGGTTCCGATGTCTGTCCAGTCGCTTGTGTTGAGTTTATCCGAGCGTTGCAACTGATAGGAGTGGCCCTCATATCCCTTGATCGTTAGGGAAAACTCTTGAGCAGTCATGGAAAACGATTCCAGTTTGACGGAACTGTGATCCAGCACCACGCCAGAGTTCACGAAGCCTGCGGGCAAGGTGCCATTCCATGTCACAATGTCGAGTAAACCGGTGTTGGTGAAAGCGTCGCTAACATTCAATTGCGCATCACCTGCTAGGCGCAGGGTGCCGTTGTTCGTCATGCTGCCGGACACCGTCAAGCTGCCGCCGGGGCCGATCGCCACGGTGCCTTGTGTCACTTGAAATCCTGCTGCCGTGAGCGACGATGCGCCGATGTCCAACGTGCCATTTCCGGTTTTGGATATCTGAGCGCTGCTAGTGACTGAAGAGACCAGTTCCGCGCTGCCGTCGGTGATGTTCATTTCCGCAGGGGAAACGGTTTCATCGAGAGTGGCGGAGGTTCCTCCGGCGACGGACAAAATCGCCCCTGCCAATGCACCGCCCGCAGGCTGAATCAACCGCCCGGTGATGGCATTCGGCACCCGGGCCGAGACCCTGTGGTTAGCGCCATTGCGGCTGATGCCGATGCGGATCAAGCCGTGGCGTGATGGCACATCGAGATCTGCATGAGTGAGGGTGGTGCCGAGCGATGGTTTCACATCAAAATTCGCGAAACCGGGTGAGGTGGGTGTGACGCCGATCACATTTTCCGCGAGCAAAGTGAGCGGGCCGCCACTCCAGGCGTGGTTAGAAGTGCCGCCGGTGGGAAAGAGTTCCCAGAGCGTGGTCGAGCTGCTACTGATCATCTCGCTGTAGCGCGAGCGCATCCGGTTCAGCGCGTCGTCGGGAAAACCCAGTGCGAAGAGCGCTTCGAGCACATATTTTTCCATGTATGGGCTAGCGTTTTGCTGAGTGGTGAGCACGGTGCGCAGGGCGGCGGTCTTGCTTGCATCGGCCAATCCGGCGAGCACGGCCATCGCGTTGCCGCGGTCATCGGTCGCGCCGGAGTAACCGGAAGACCGATAAGCCGTGCCGTTCCAGAAGGCAGTGTTGAAGCGACTGCGGATGCCTTGTGCGCGGCTGGTGAGCGCGGAGACATCTGCCTCCGTTCCACCTGCGAGTGGAGCGATTTGCGCCGTCGCTTCACAGGCTAGGAGATACCAGGTGTTATCTAGCAAAGGGACATCAATATTGCCACCCCAGTCCGACCAATCCCAGCCGCCAGAGCGATGGATGACCAGTCCCTGCGCGTCCATTTGCCAGACGTTGAGCAAATAACTCCGCATCGCCGGATAGGCTTGCTGAAGAAACTCGGTATCGCCGGTGTTCTGGAAATATCGGAGGATGCCGTATTTTCCCATGGTCGCCAGAATTTGCGGCGGTAGTTCGCCACCCCAATTAGAAGAAGGCACGGGCGCATACATCGTGTGATCGCCCCGCTGCCAGCGGATCACATCGAGGATGCTTTTGCGCGTGGTCAATTCGGCGCGTGAATCAAAGACATACGGCGTCTGGCTGAGGTCCACCACCGCATCACCGATCCAGTTGGCGCGTTCTCGATCCGGGCAGTCGGACCATGTGTCCATCATGTTCACTCCCAAAGTATTCACCGCCTTATTCCAGAGTGTCATCAGCGAGGCATCGTTGCAACCGAAGCGGCCAAGCACTTGGGTGTCACTTTCGTGCGGACGGTATTTGAGCCCATGCACGGTGACGCCAGCGGGAATATTGAGCCGTGCTTCCTGGCCATTGAGCCAAGCAGGGAATTCAAATGACTGCCGACCGACGCGAGTGACGTATTCGTGAGAAAGTGGTGGTCCCTCGCTAGCGTCTGTCCTGACGGTGATGATCAGGCCGGCGGGGGCGTCCACATCGAGCCATTGGGTGAAACGAATGTTCACTGGAACGCGGCAAGCCCAGTTAGTTCCGCTCTGGGTGGTATTGGCAAAATCCAGCAGCGGAGAATTTTTCCATAGCGGCAGCGGCCGCCGCCAGAGTTTGCCAAGTGGTGCGCCGCCGACCACGCCGCGATCAGTCGGTGTGCCCCACGTGTTGTCATCGAACGCGGCATTCGTCCACGCGCCGGGATCGAGCTGGGCATCGTAACGCAGGCTGGATTCTGGCAGTCGGTAGTTGGGTTGCGCCACAACAGTCGCCAAACTGAATGCCGGGTGGGTGATCATGCGCCAAGTGGTGTCGCTCTGGATCAAGGTGCCCTCGGCGTTCATTTCAAAAATCATGCCCGCCGTGCTGCTGCCGTTATGGCTGAAGCCTTGTTTGCCGAAATACCAATGCTGGATGGCGATGGTGTTCTGGCCCGAATGGAGCAGCGGGGCCAAATCGATCTCATCATACCATGTGTCGGTGGTGTTCGGGCCGCGCTTGAGGCCGCCTTCGCGCACGGCGATCTGGCCATTGATCCACAGCCAGTATTTTGAATCCGCAGCGATGCGTGCGATGGCGGTGCTGGGTTTTGCGGCGAGCGAAAAGGTTTTCCGATAGCAGAGCCACTGGTTGATCGAACTGGTGGCGGGGCCGATCCAATGAGCGGTCCAGTTGGTGGTGGCGCGGTTTGCATCGGCAGACGTCATCAAAGCATCCGCAGTGGCGGTGGCAGAAAGCAAAGCAGCATCGATGGGCGCTATCGGAGTCTCCACCACCTGCACGCTCACAGCATTGCTGGTCGTTGAATCCTCGGTATTGGTCGCGGTGACGTGGTAATTGCCGTTGTCCGAGGGTTTGAGGTAATTGAAATTGAGCACCGCATGGGTTGCACCCGAGATGGCGATGGTGTTCTTGAACCACTGGTATGACAAGGCCGGCGATCCGCTCGCGCTCACACTCAAGAAGCGGCTGGTCCCGAAGTTTGCAGTGAAACCTTCTGGCTGCGTATTGATGACGGGTGCCTGTGGATTCGATGGCGAGGTTTGTTGCAACGTGGCCGCGTAAATGTGCGGGCCATTGCTGGTTGTTCTGACCACCATCTGCATGCTCACACTGGGACTGGCAGCGGTGAAGTTGTATTGGATGAAACGCGCTCCTCCGGCATCCAGATCGACCGGGTTTTCTGCAAACGACTCGTTTGTTCCCTCGCCGTTGAAGACAAACTCGATCGGGCGGCGCGGAAAGGCACCGCCTGTGTCCCATTGGCGGTAATAGCAACGCAGCGAATAACTCGTGCCCGGCAACAGGCTGCCAAAGTTGAGCGTGGCCGTGTCGTTGACGGCGACTCCCGGTCCTGATAGGAAGGTAAAATCGCCCAGCAGCGAGCGCATGGAACCATCCGCCTGCGAATTCACTCCAGAGTTCGAGGTTCCGGCCAGTCCTGCCGCATTATCGGAAAAATTTGCAGCCAGCGTCCAAGTGCCGCCATGAGTCGCGTCCGTGCCGCTGAACAAGGGATGCTTGTTGTCCACGCCTGTCCCTTTTCCCGAAAGTGAGAGCTGCTGGAAAGCAACTCCATTGACCGCAATCGCCGAGGTGGTGTCGCCAAAATCCAGTGCGCAGAGGTAATTGTTGCTGGTGCTGATACCGCTGGCCGCATCCGTGCCGGTTGCAGGCAGGGTGTTTACGGAAATGCTTCCGGCATGGGCGTTCGCCAGTGCGGCGAGCAGGATTAGGGTCTTGGGATACATGATCATTCAGGAAGCTGGCTTATGGAAATGGGTAAAATTATCCGTTGGATTGGCGAAAATTTAGCGACAAGCAGTAAGCCAAAACAAACCTGCGCAGGGCGGAAAAACCTAAGTTGGGTGACATTGGGCTGCAAGTGAATATTGAGTCTTACATGCCTACGCGTAGGACTCAAAATTGGTTGTAGTATGAAAAAAAACCCGTTGAAGTTCTATGAGGGCATCACAACGCCCGATCAACATTTTTTTAGGGGATAACCGTCCACAGATTTTGCGGTTGAATCTTTTTGTTCGGTGCTTGAAAAAATTAGATTATTTCCTCCCGTATGAGTTCTCACTAGCAAAAATGCTGAGTTACCAACGATTTCCAAAAATGAAAAAACACTCTATCCAAAATCACACACGGACTCAAATTGAAAAAAACTGCTAGGAATTTGCTTTTGAAGGGAGGCTCCTGAAACAGCCGTTGGGCCGGACCGGAGGACAGGGAAAAGGGGGTTGATGGCTGGATTTGCAATGAATTCAGCGCGCAAATGATCTTCTTTTCCCACACGCCACAGCGTGGGACCTTTCGAGGTGTTGAAATTGTCGCTATAGATAGTATCGGCGGATGCAGGCAATGCAAGGCTGGCCAGCAAGGCTGCAACGTATGGAATATTTATTTTTTACATGTGGGCACGAGATGTAGAACGATGAATATTTACCCGGTCGAGTTTGACCAAGGTAGATCTACTGAAATGCGTGATCGCAATCTCTCCGAAGTATCGTAAGGCCTGCCTAGAGGCCTTACAGGCTTTCGATGCGGTAGAATTCCGAAGCTTCGGAAGCCTCGGACGGCGGAACCACCGCCTGAGCTTCGCCCAAGGAGTTGGTCATTACCGTCAGCGGTATTGTCAATGGTTGGAACGGATTCTGCAGATTATTTGATTTCGTAACTTTGTAAGAGGTATTGGGCGCACCCTGAAAATTGATGGTAAAGCCAATCACCGCATCGCGAGATACCGATTTGATTAAAAGTGGCGATGTCATGGGATCGGTAGTGATTAGCAGGTTGTCGAACATGAATCCTCCGGCTGCCCCTGGCTGATTGTTACCGAACTGGATATTCAGCACACCGTTGTTGCCCGCGAGTTGGAAAACCACCGGGGCGCCTACGGATATGCCATCCACATAGGCGTTGGCTGTGACATTCGATCCATCCGCGAATGAACTCAGCTGGAAATCGATCGCAGCGTGGCGCGTCGTTGGCGTTTCATTGACAGTATAGGAGTAAAGGCCGGAAACCTGTGCCCCACTGTCGAAAATCTCAACTTCGCCTTTGTTTTTGAAAAGGATTCCATAGTCGGTATCACCCGAGACTACTTGGAACAAGGAATCAAATGTCGTATTCCCAATGTTTACCGATATCCATTGTCCGCCGGATGTATCGGGGGGGGTCCAATCGAATTCGATCCGAAACCTTTGTTCTGCGAGTATTTTGGCACCCGAAGCACCTGAGGCAAAGTCATAGAGGGTATCCGCTGGAAGCGAAGACGGTTGGAACCGCAAACTACCGTGTTCTCCAGTAGTGCGGAAATTCAATTTGTTGCCCACAATGAGGCTTTGAATCCCGCCGGACCTGATCAGCACGTCTTGAGCAATGAGACCTGTATGGCGCCCGGTCTGGTCGGAACCGTCCAAATCGGTATCGGCAACATCAAAATTATCGGTATAGATCACATCTGCCCGTAGAGTTGAGGTCGCGCAGAGAATAACTAAGGGGAAGAAGGCAAAGGTTTGAGGAGCCTGTGTTTTTAATTTCATGGGTTGAGGGTAGGTTTTCATTCAATACCTCCCGCAAGTTAAAAATGATTGCGGTCGGATTGTGACTTGTGGAGATTAAGAGTTTTTT
Source organism: Akkermansiaceae bacterium (assembly GCA_014379305.1). GTDB lineage: Bacteria > Verrucomicrobiota > Verrucomicrobiia > Verrucomicrobiales > Akkermansiaceae > Luteolibacter. Next base: position 2,343 of record JACMMB010000126.1, on the reverse strand, counting down.
GTTTCCTCTGCAATCAATTTATACTACTACGCGTAGGTATGAGCCAGCCAGCGACAGTCAGGCAGATCGCCATTATGGCATGCGTCCATTTCACCACGGTGGCACTTGCCCTTGCGGAATTCTCCCGAAGTGTCCCTTGTCACACGGAATAAGGTGAGGAAGATCGCAAATGAGATGGGCTATCGGCCAAATCCCTTGGTCTCCGCACTAATGGCCCAGCAGCGCATGTTGAGAAAAAACGATATTCGAGCCGACCTGGCATTCATTTCGTTTCACAAGACATCGGGCGCCTACCGAGTGTCTTACCATGAAGCTGCCGTGGTAAATGGTGCCCAAATGCGTGCCCGAGAGCTGGGCTACCCCCTTGTGGAATATTGCCTTTACGCTCCCGGCATGAGCGCGAGACGCATGGCAGAAATTCTCCGCGCCCGAGCCACAGCAGGAGTGTTTTTCGGAGCCTCTCTCACCAAAGTGTGGTGGCGCTTGGAGCGGTAGATGACGGTCTTGGTCGTTTCGTTCCAGGTGATTTTTTGAAGGGAGAAGGGATGGCGGAGGAGATATTCGGCGAGGCGCTTGCGTCCGTCGCTGTCGTGGGCGGGGACGGGCTTTTCGCCGCTGTCGTGGATGTGGAAGCCGGAATGTTTCCAGGCGAGGAGGTCTGCGAGCTTTTTCGGGCCGATGAACTTGGCTGCGCGAAGGGCATGGAGGAAGCAGTGGCGGAAGAGTTCGATGGCAGGGGGCGAGGTGAAAATCAACTAAATCGACCTTAATTACGTGCCATTCCACCCTGACCCCATTTCCGCGCGAAATTGAAACGGTTCGCAATTCCGGTTTTGTGAAGACGGAGGCGACCGGAGCCGCCGGCGACTCTGATCGTGTTCCATTAGTTGCCACCGATCCTATGTTGCTGCAGGGCGGACTTGAGCTCGACGGAGGATGCGAGCGCGCCGATGAGGCGCGGCACTTCGTCAAAGTGAGTGGTGTCCACGGTGGAGACGATAAGCGCCGCTTAGATGGCGGGGACGCGCGTGTATTTAAAATGAATGGTGTTTTTTCTGGGGGTTCTCAATGCTTCCTAAAAGGGCTTTTTAGATGGGTTGAAAAAATGAAAACAAATGAAAGGATTTTGTCACAGGCGACGCTAACGCTTCTCCTTTTCCTCACGGAAATCGGTGAAGCTCATGATGCGCGGGACGCGACTGCCGGCCTCCGGGAGGACGAACATGACGATGCGGGCGGCGGGGTTGTGAAGCCACTTGGTTTCGCAGAGCGGCCAGATGTCCTCTTTGCCGGGGAACTGGTAATAGATGTCCACGGGGTAGTCCTCGCTGCCTTTCGCCGGGGCGTCGGTGATCTTTTTCGAGTTCGGCTCCAAGGCGAGCTTTTCCGAACCGAGTTTCCCGCCGACGCGGTTGGGGGTGAGGTTGAACCACAGGAGCTGGCCTTTGCGGAAGTTGGTAGAGTTCGCGTCGATAATCTGGATGGAAACGGGGAGTGTTTTGTTTCCGGGATCGGTGCTGATAAGGAGGTAGAAATCGGTGATGCCCTCCCGGATGGAGGCTATTGGGGAATCCGCCGGGATGTCCTCCGGCTTTTCCGGGACTTTTTCCAGAAGCAGGAGGGTGATGTCCCCGGAGGAAAGTTCATAGACGGGTGAAAAGTTCATCCGGGGCAGCTCGACGTGCTGGGCGGAGGTGCCATCGAAGATCTGGAGGCTGCGTGGCGCATCGGCGGGCGCACCGAGGAAAAGCACACGACAGGTGCGCGGCGCGGCCGTGGCCGCGAGAGAGGCCAGAAGCCAGAGACATGGGATCAGTAGGAAATGCATGGGGCGAAACATTGAACTTTAAAACTCCGTCAGATTTCTCCGGGGGCGAGCCAGCGAAAGGAGATGATCTGGAAACGGCGGCCGAAGGTGCGGTTCTGGGTGGAAGTCGGATAGGTGGCGAGATCCGCCGAGTCGGTCGGATCGAGGTAATCGCGGGTGCGCTGGACGGTGGCCTCGCAGACGGCGGTGGCGAGAATGTTGTTCTTTTTGTCCCGCGCGTCTCCGTAGGCGCGGATGGTGAACGTGTCGTCGCGGACGCTGAGGATGGGGGCGAGGGGGCGGAGGATATCCGCCTGGCGCGTCCAGCCTGGAAGGCCGTAGGTGCTTTCACCGACGGCGGCCGCAGGGAATTGGTATTCGGCGGGACCGCCGGGCGGTGCGGCCATCGCGGTGCGGGATATGACCGAGGTGATGCCTTTGTAGGGGTTGGTCGCGGCTTTTTTCGCAATCTCATCTAGGGCGGACTGGAGGGCGCCGGAGAGGGCGAGATTGCCGGAGGAGAGCTGGCGGTTGAC
>JACMMB010000125.1 GCA_014379305.1 Akkermansiaceae bacterium | reverse complement strand
CGGATCACCGAAATCCCGTTTGGCACGACCACCGGCGGCTTGATGGATTCGATTGTCGCGGCCGCCGACAAAAATAAAATCAAGATTCAGAAAATCGAAGACAACACCGCCGCGCACGCGGACATCCTGGTTTATCTTCCAACAGGTGCCGACGCCGAAAATACCCGCGACGCGCTGTATGCCTTTACGGATTGCGAACTCGGTATCTCACCGAACTCCGGAGTCATCGTCGATGGCAAGCCCGCTTTCCTAGGCGTCACTGAAATCCTCCGGCGCAGCACCGATCTGACCCGCGAACTGTTGAAAGCCGAGCTCGAGATCAAACTCACCGAACTCGGCGACAAATGGCATTTTTCCTCGCTGGAGAAAATCTTCATCGAAAACCGCATTTACCGCGACATTGAAGAAGCGGAAACCTGGGACGCCGTCCTCAAAGCCATCGATAACGGTCTTGCTCCTTTCAAAAAACTCCTCAGACGCGAAGTCACTCAGGACGACCTCGCACGACTGACTGAAATCAAAATAAAACGCATTTCGAAGTTCGACTCATTCAGAGCTCATGAGGAGATAAACCAGATCGAGAAGGCCATGGAGGAAACCGAAAAAAACCTTCGTAACCTCACGCGCCACACCATCCGGTGGTATGAGGATCTGGGCGTGAAATACGGCAAACAGCGCCAGCGCCTGACGGAAATTTCCTCCTTTGACCGGGTGGATCGTGCCCAAGTGGTTGCTGCAACCGAAACACTCTACCTCGATGCGAAGAACGGTTTCGCGGGCATTTCATTGAAGAAGGAGGAGGCCATTGAAAAATGCTCCATGCTCGATGACATCATCGTTTTCTCGGCGGAAGGTAAGATGAAAGTGACCAGGGTTGCGGATAAGTTTTTCGTCGGTGCGCGGCCATTGCGGGTTGCCGTTTTCCGCAAAGAGGAGGATTTTATCTATTCTATGATCTACCGCGACGGCCGGGATGGAAATATCATGGCCAAACGCTTCACGGTGGGCGGCATCACCCGCGACAAGGAATACGACATCACCAAAGGCACGCCTGGCAGCAAGGTCCTCTATTTCAAATGGCACCTTTCGAATGAGGAAAGCTCCGCTCAGATGCTGGTCGTTCATTTGAAATCAGCCCTCCGAATCCGCAACCTCGTGCGCCCGCTACACTTCGCGGAATTCGGCATCAAAAACCGCGGCAGCCAGGGTAACATAGTCACCAAACATCCGGTTGAAAAAATCCTGATCGCACCCAAGGACTACACGCCCTAAGCTTTCCCCATCATGCCTGAAATCGGCCAACGCGCCTCGCTCGTCATTCTCAGGGAAAAACCCGTCGGGCTCTTTCTCGATGCGGAAAATCTCGGCGAAATCCTCCTCCCCCGCCGCGAAATGCCAAAACTCTGGAGTGTCGGCGGGAGTGTGGATGTCTTCATCTATCTGGATTCCGAAGACCGCCTGGTGGCGACTTTGAAACAACCGCGGGCGATGCCGGGGGATTTCGCCAAGTTGCAGGTCGTCGCACTGACCGAAGTTGGCGCATTCCTGGATTGGGGCCTGCCCAAGGATCTGCTGATCCCGTTCCGCGAGCAAAAAGTCCGTCTGGAAGTCGGTAAATCCTATCTCGTGCGGCTCCTCGTCGATCAAACCAGCAAACGCATCATTGCCACCACCCGGCTTGCCAGACATCTGGATACGACGCCCGTGGTATTTACCAAAGGTGAGGCGGTGGATCTGACCATTTTCGGAAAAACACCGCTCGGCTACAAAGCCATCATCAATGGCAGCCATACCGGGCTGGTTTTCGGCAACGAAGTGTTTCAGGAACTAAGCCAAGGCGAGAAACTCAAAGGATTTATCGCAGCCATACGCGATGATGGCAAAATCGATCTGACCCTTCACCCGCCTGGACGCAGCCGTATCGATGGACTTGAGCAACAGATGATCGGCGAGTTGATCGCGCGCGGTGGCTTTTGGAACCTCAGCGACAAAAGCCCGGCGGACGAAATTCATAGCGAACTCGGCGTCTCAAAGCGGACTTTCAAACAGACACTTGGCTCCTTGCTCAAGAAAAATCTGATCACCCAGACTCCTGCGGGAATCCGCTTGAATTAAGCACTTCTTCCAGCTGGGAGGTGCGTTTCAGCCCACTTTCCCATCCTTGATTACCAAAGTCCGGTCACCCACCTTGGCCAGATTCTGATCATGCGTCACCACCACCAAGGTCACACCGTTTTCATCCGCCAGCTCTAACAACATACCCATGATTTCCGAGCTGGTGCGCGAGTCCAGATTCCCTGTCGGCTCATCCGCGAACAACACCGAAGGTTGGTTGACTATCGCCCTGGCAATGGCCACCCGCTGCTGCTCGCCACCGGATAATTCCGCAGGGAGATGGTCCGCACGCTCTTTCAAGCCCACCCGCTCCAAGGCAAGCAGGGCATCCGCAGTGCGGTTCTCGCCGGCAATCGCACCCGGCACGGCGACATTTTCCGCTGCCGTCAATTCCGGTAACAGAAAATAGTTTTGAAACACATAGCCGATCGATTTGTTACGAAAACGCGCCTGTTCTTTCCGACCAAGACCGTACAAATCCGTCCCTGCGATTCGCACATTTCCTTGCTCGGGTCGCTCGAGCCCCGCCAGCGTATACAACAAGGTCGTCTTTCCCGCGCCGCTCGGCCCGCAGAGAAAAACCTTCTCGCCCTTGGCGATCTGCAGATCAATCCCATGCAGAACCTCAATCATCTTTTTGCCGATCCTGTAGCTTCGATGGACATTCTGCGTTTCGATCATCACCTCACTCACCCGGCCACGATGCACGCCATCTCCCAACCCTGTCCACCATACAAATCGTTCGCTGGAACCGCTTCCGCATAATTAACTGAAAACTGGCCAACACCTCCTCTCTCCCCTAAACAATTCCCATGAGCAACATCGTTATCCTCTTCTCCGGTCAAGGCGCTCAGAAAATCGGCATGGCGAGCGACTGGCTCGAATCCTCAGCCACCGCCGGAAAACTGGCCGACCAGGCAAATCTCACCCTTGGTTTCTCCCTCACCGATATCATGCTGAATGGTCCCGAGGAAAAACTCACCGGCACATCCCATTGCCAGCCGGCGCTTTATCTACACGGTCTTATCGGTCTGGCCCTGCTCAAGGAGCACCTGCCCGATATCACGATCACGGCAGCGGCCGGTCTTTCGCTTGGCGAATTCACCGCACATGCGGCTGCGGGAACATTTTCCTTCGAGGACGGACTTCGCCTCGTTTCACGGCGCGGAACCTACATGGAGGAAGCCTGTAACGAAACCGACGGCAGCATGGCCGCACTCATTGGCGGCGATGAAAGCAGGATCCGGGAACTCGCGACGGCTACCGCGGTGGACATCGCCAATCTCAATGCTCCCGGCCAAATTGTCCTGTCAGGCCCTTCCGGAAATATCGACCGGGCAATCGCCCTGGCCAAGGATTTCGGCGTTCGCCGGGCGATCAAACTCAAGGTCGCCGGAGCCTATCATTCCCGCCTGATGGCCTCGGCTCAGGAAAAACTTGCCAGCGAGCTGGCGGGAACCCTCATCACCAGACCTGCCATCCCTGTCGTGGCTAATTTCACTGCCAAACCCACTGCTTCGGAAGGTGAAATCCGCACCAACCTCACCTCACAGGTCACTGGCCCGGTTCGCTGGACCGAGTCAATCCAATACCTCGTCGATGCGGGTCACGAACTCTTTATCGAGATCGGCCCGGGAAAAGTTCTGGCAGGCCTCGTTGCAAAGATCACCCCCGGCGTTACGGTTCTTTCCGTTGAAGACATGCCCTCGCTCGAAGCCGCCGTTAAACAACTCTCCTGAATTTTTCCATGCTCCCCGCTTCTGTTAAATCGGATTTCCCCATTCTCTCCAGAACCGTCAACGGCAAGCCATTGGTATACCTCGACAACGCCGCAACGACCCAAAAACCCACGGCGGTTCTGGATGCCTCGCGACATTATTACGAGCATCTCAACTCGAACATCCACCGTGGCACCCACTACCTGGCCAGAGCGGCGACGGAAGCCCATGAGCAAGCCCGTCTGACCATCGCGAACCACCTTAATGCCGCCACTCCGGATGAAGTCATCTTCACTTCGGGATGCACCGATTCAATCAATCTCGTATCCAATATTCTCCATCTGGAACCCGGCGATGAAATTCTCATCTCCACTCTGGAACATCATTCAAATATCGTTCCATGGCAGATGTTGGCCCAGCGGTCCGGAGCGAAAATCGTCGTCATTCCATGCCTGGAGGAGGGCACTCTCGATCCGGTCGCCTTTCATAATCTCCTCTCGGCAAAAACCAGGATCATGGCCCTCACCTGGGTTTCAAACGCCTTCGGAACCATCGTCCCTGTTGAAGACATGATCGCCCGCGCAAAGCAGAACGGCACCCTGGTCCTGATCGATGCGGCCCAAGCCCTGCCCCATATGGCGGTCGATGTGCGGAAACTCGGAGCAGATTTCATCACCTTTTCCGGACACAAAATCTACGCGCCCACCGGCATCGGGATCCTCTGGGGCAGGCTCGATCTACTCCAGCAGCTACCCCCTTGGCGCGGTGGCGGGGAAATGATCAAGGAAGTCACTTTTCAAGTCACCACTTACAACGATCCGCCATTCAAATACGAAGCCGGCACTCCGAACATCGAAGGAGCCATCGCTCTGGCGGCAGCCATCGAATACGTCGATGGGATCGGCATCGGAGAAATCCACTCTCACGAATCTTCGCTGATTCAAGCTGCCGCAGATGCGCTAAAGGGTATTTCCGGAATCCGGCTTTTTGGACCCGCGCATAGGATTGGCGCAATCTCCTTCGCCATTGATGGAATTCACCACTATGATCTCGGCACTCTGATCGATCAAATGGGTGTTGCCGTCCGCACCGGCCATCACTGCTGCCAGCCACTGATGGCGCGCTTTGGAATCACCGGCACCACCCGGGCGTCATTCGCGCTCTACAACACCTTGGAGGATGTCGAAGCGCTTGTTTCCGCCATCAAAAAAGCAAAGCTGTTGCTGAGCTGATCCGAAAATAACCATGAACATCGTCCTCGGCATCTCAGGTTCCATCGCCGCTTACAAAGCCGCCGATATTGCCTCCCAACTGGTCAAACGCGGCCATACGGTCAGGGCGGTCATGACAAAATCCGCCTGTGAATTCATCACCCCCCTCACCCTCCAGACGCTCACCCGTGAACCGGTTCTGGTTTCCCTGGAGGACGAGAAGAACTCCTGGAAACCGGGACACATCGAACTTGCGGACAATGCCGATCTTTTTCTGGCAGCCCCAGCTTCCGCCAACACCCTCGCCAACTTCGCCAACGGCTTGGCACCTGACCCCCTCTCCTCGATCTACCTCGCGCTTCCCCGGGAAACCCCCCGCCTTATCGCCCCCGCCATGAACGGAAAAATGTGGCTCCACCCCGCCACCCAACGGAACATCGCCCAACTCAAAAATGACGGCTGCAACTTTATAGAACCTGCTGAAGGCGACCTCGCCTGTGGCTACCAGGGAATCGGCCGGCTTGCCAATATCGAGGACATTTTAGCCGCCATTCCGTCCTAACTTTTGACGGCTTCATAGACACTCACGACCCCGAAGGTCAAAGGCTCTGCCGAAGCTTCCGTAAAACCGGTTTTTGTGAGCAAAGCGATCATCGCCTCGCCCGCCGGAAACTGTTCGATCGATCCGCCGAGGTATTCGTATGCATCCTTCTCCTTGGTCAAAAATCCCGCCAGCTTAGGCAGAATGTGATGCAGGTAAAATCGATAGGGTCGGCATAGCGCTCCCTTTGGCAGTGAAAAATCGAGAATGAACAAATGGCCTGTCGGCTTCAGGACACGCCGCATTTCCTGCAGTGCAAGCTCGTAGTCGCCCATATTCCTCAGTCCGAACGCCACTGTCACGACGTCGAATTCATCCGCCGGGAAAGGCAAGTCCAGCGCATCCGCTACAAGGGTTTTTTTGACGCCCCGGGAAGAGGCGTGTGCGAGCATTTCCGGGCAGAAATCGATCGCCATCACCTCGCAATCCGGTATCTCATCCTGAATTTTCAGCGCCAGATCTCCGGTTCCGCTGGCGACGTCCATCAGCTTGCGCGGATGAAGCTTCTTGATCCGATTGGTCACGATGTGCCTCCACCAGTAGTCCGCTCCCATGGAGAGCAAGTGATTGGTCATCCCATATCGATCCGCGATCCTGGCAAAGGCTTTTTTAACATAAACAGGGTCGGGCATCGCTGCTAATTTCCGTCCCCCAATAAAAATCTCGCCGCTTGCTCGACATCCTTGTCACCCCGTCCGGAGAGATTCGCGATGATGATGTATGATTGTGGCAGTGACGGGGCGATTTTCGCAATGTAAGCCAGCGCATGGGCACTCTCCAAGGCCGGAATGATTCCTTCCGTGTGGGCCAGCTCCTTAAACGCCCGCAAGGCCTCATCGTCGGTGGCGTAAGTGTATTCGACGCGGCCGATGTCCTGAAGAAACGCATGCTCCGGACCAATCGCCGCGTAATCCAGGCCGGCTGAAACGGAATGGGTGAGCTCAATCTGGCCATCGTCATTGGCGAGCAGCCACGTCTTCGTGCCTTGCAAAACACCGAGTTTGCCGCCTTGAAAACGGGCCGCGTGCTTCTCCGGAATGATTCCAAGACCTCCTGCTTCCACCCCGACCATCCGCACATTCCCGTCTTCTAAAAAAGGATGAAACATTCCGATTGCGTTGGAACCGCCACCTACGCAGGCCACCAGCATGTCCGGCAAACGGCCTTCACGTTCGAGAATCTGCTCGCGGGTTTCGATACCGATGACCCGGTGAAAATCCCGGACAATCATGGGAAACGGATGCGACCCGAGGGCGGACCCGATGATGTAATGAGTGGTATCCACGCTGGCAACCCAGTCGCGCATTGCTTCGTTGACGGCCTCTTTCAAGGTGGCCTGCCCCGCAGTAACCGCGCGAACCTCCGCGCCCAACAATCTCATGCGCGCCACATTCAGAGCCTGGCGCACCATATCGACCTCCCCCATGTAGATCACACACTCCATGCCGAAGCGCGCGCAGACGGTCGCCGTAGCGACGCCATGTTGGCCCGCACCGGTCTCGGCGATGATCCGTTTCTTGCCCAGCCGCTTCGCAAGCAGGATTTGACCCAATGCGTTATTGATCTTGTGGGCACCGGTATGGAGTAAATCCTCGCGCTTCAGATAAATCCTCGCCCCGCCCATTTGTTCCGTCCAATGCTCCGCAAAATATAAAGGAGTCGGCCTGCCGACATAGTTTTTCAGCAGGTCGTCGAGTTCCGCTTGAAACGCCGGATCGGCTTTGGCTTGTGCATAAGCGGTAGCAAGATCCTGCAATGGCGTCATCAGGGTTTCCGGCACGAACATGCCTCCAAATTGGCCGAAGTGGCCTTTTGAATCGGGTAAAATAGTTGCTGTCATGGGAGTTTCCAAAGGGGTTTGAGCCGGTCGTATTCAGCCTGCGGCAAAAGGACGTATGTCGGACGCCGTGACGGGTCAACGGTCGCGATCAACCATCTGAGACGGTCCTCGATCATGGTTGTGCAGCCTGCCGTCGCAGCTGCGCCTTCCCGCCGCCAGATGTGGAAAAATATCGATGAGCCGCCATTGGCCACCACTTTCGGGGGCGCGTTGTGGGCGATAAACATTTTCAGCGACTGTGGATAGTCATTCTGTTTCATCTGCGCCTTTTTCTCCCAGGCGGTTGATGGCTCATGATCCAGAACAAGGTGGCGATTGTAAGAACCCGAACCCGGATCCTCTACCCACAAATCCCGCGAAGTGACTTGGCGGTAAGATAGCTTCGGATGCTTTTTCACACCTTTGTGAGCTCCCCAAACCCCACCCAAATCGAAAACCCCCGCCGGAGAGCGACCGTCGCTTTCTTTTTTCAGAGTCGCACCTGATGGGTTGGGATGCAGTCCCCTGCCCCAGACGAGACCCTTGCTGCCCAGCCGCCCTTTCCAAGCGTTCCCGACCTGTTTCCAGCCACCGCCCCGTTTCTCAAAATACCTCAAATTCACCGTCGAGCTATTCCAACCAGCTGCCACCCCGACCACACACTGACTTGAATCCCGGGGTAACTCGAACCCGGAAGCGGCGATCAAACTGAAAATATAAACCCATAGCCAAGCCAATTTCATGTCCGCAACATGACCCCAAACCCGCACCCGCGCAACCCCATCCGGCTCTATATTCCTTGGGGATTTCCAGTTTAAAGTTTGGCGTTTCCCCGGCCAATACCCATTCTCAACTTTCATGCGAAACAAAGCACTTTCCCTGCTGCAGGAACTTACCGAAGCACACTCCATCTCCGGACACGAGGACGAGGTGCGCGCGATATTCATAGACGAACTCAGCGAGGTCGGGCAGCTCGCCACCGATAATAACGGGTCGGTTACCTGCGCCCACGGCAGCGGCGGGCCTCGAGTTCTCATCGCCGCCCATATGGATGAAGTCGGGTTCATGGTCCAAAACATCACGCCGGATGGATTCATCCAGTTCGTCATGATCGGTGGCTGGTGGGAGCAGGTTCTGCTTGGCCAGCGAGTTCAGATTCTGACCCGCAGCGGCGAAAAAATCATCGGCGTCATCGGCACCAAACCGGTGCATTTCCTGCAGGGGACCGAACGCAACCAGATTCCCGGCGTCGAGCAGATGTTCATCGATGTCGGTTCGGTTTCGCGACGGGAGGTCGAAGTGGATTTCCAGATTTCCATTGGCGATCCGATCGCGCCATGGTCGCCATTCACGGCCCTTGCCAAATCGAATCACTTCATGGCCAAGGCATTCGATAACCGGGTGGGCATGGCGGGAGTGATCCAATCCGCGCACGCACTCGCGGATACCGGGCACCCGAATGAGATTGTCTTCGCTGGAAGTGTGCAGGAAGAAGTCGGCCTTCGCGGCGCGAGAACACTCGCCAATTTCGTGAAACCCGATGTCGCCATCATCTTGGAAGGCCCTCCGGCGGATGACATCCCCGGCTTGAACCCTTGGGATAGCCAGGGAAAACTCGGGAGAGGCGTGCAGATCCGCCTTTACGATCCAAGTGCCATCACCAATCCGCGCCTCGCGCAACTGACACTTGACGTCGCGCGCGAGGAAGGGATCGCGCATCAGGTAACAGTCCGCCGCAATGGCGGGACCGATGCCGGTGCGATCCATCAGGCCAATTTCGGCATACCCTGCGTGGTTCTCGGAACTCCGGCCCGCTACATCCACTCCCACAATTCCATCATTGATGTTGAGGATTATTTCTCAATGGTCTCGCTTGTCATCGCACTCGCGGGCAGGCTCGACGACGAAGCTGTGCGGTCTTTGACAAGCTATATCTAGGCATCTGGATTTCGCGAAACAGTAGCAGGAATCGGGTGGGAGATTTCATTTCAGCCTCTAGAGTTACCGGGATGAACGACTACGAAAGAGTAGCCCGCGTGATCCGGCACATGGATGAATCCTTTTTTCGCCAGCCCGGTCTGGACGAGCTGGCGGATTTTGCGGGCTTGAGTCCCGCTCACTTTCACCGCCTGTTCGTAAATTGGGCCGGAATCACTCCGAAGGATTTTATCCAGTCTTTAACGCTGGATCATGCCCGGAACCTCCTCGGATGCGGGACAAGTGTCTTGGATACCGCCCTGCAATCAGGCCTATCAGGCCCCGGCCGGCTCCACGATCTATGCGTTTCCCTTAAAGCAGCCACACCCGGAGAAATAAAAAACGGCGGTGCGGACATGAAGATAACATATGGCGTTGCCGACAGCCCGTTCGGTAAGGTTTTTCTCGCCCAAAGCCCGCGCGGTCTTTGTCACCTCTCGTTTTTTGACCTCGATCCCGCGCCATGCCTCGCTGTTTTGGAGAATGACTGGCCCGCCGCGAAACTCTGCTGTGACCATGATTTTGCCTTGTTGCAGGCCCGTGAAATTTTTCCCTCCTCCGCAACGATCTCCCGCACACCCAGGAAGCTGGCTCTGCATGTGAAGGGCAGCCCGTTCCAACTCAAGGTATGGGATGCTTTGCTGAGGATTCCCGAGGGCAAACTCACCACTTACGGCCGGCTCGCGCGCGATATCGAGCAGCAATCCGCAGCACGGGCGGTAGGCAACGCGGTCGGAAAAAATCAGATCTCCTACCTTATTCCCTGCCACCGGGTGATTCGCGAAACGGGCGTCCTCGGCGGTTATCGCTGGGGGCCGTTCCGCAAACGCGTGCTTCTGTCCTGGGAAAAAGCAAAGACGTCTATTCAACCGTAACGCTCTTGGCAAGATTGCGCGGCTGGTCGATTTCACAGCCTCGCAACCTCGCCACATGATAAGAGAAAATCTGCAGCGCCACTACGGCAGGTATCGTAGCAACCAGGGGATGGGTGCGGGGAATGGAAATGAATTCATCCATCACCTCTGCAGCCTCGTCGTCGCCCTCGGTAATAATCCCCAGTATCCTCGCCCCGCGCGCGCGGCATTCCTCGATATTGCCAAGGGTTTTATCCTTGCCCGGAACATCGCATGCCACCGCTATGACCGGAGTGCCTTCCTGCAATAAGGCGATCGGGCCGTGCTTGAGTTCCGCCGCGTGATACCCCTCCGCATGTATGTAGGAAATTTCCTTCAGTTTCAACGCCCCTTCCAAAGCCACCGGATACATCGGCCCGCGCCCGATATAAAACGCGTGTTCATCCTTGGTATAACCCTCCGCAATATCGGCGATGAGGTCGTTTTTACCAATCACCCTTGCCACCAACTCGGGGATGGATTCGATTTCGCGTGCGAGCTTCATTCCTTCCTCCCGCGAATAACGCCGTCCTCTTCCGAGCTTCAGCGCCATCATTAGAAGAACGCTAACCTGACAGGTAAACGCCTTTGTGGAAGCAACTGAAATTTCCGGGCCGGCATGAAGATAAACCCCCCGTCCGGTTTCGCGGGCAATGGTGGAGCCAACCACATTGACCAGACTCATCACAAACGCACCTTTCTGGTTCGCCTCCTTGACCGCTGCCAGGGTGTCCGCCGTTTCCCCCGACTGTGAAATCGCAATGACGAAGTCCCGGTTTCCCAAGATCGGATTGCGATAGCGGAATTCCGCGGCCTGCTGCACTTCCGCATTGATATCCGCGATGTCTTCAAAGGCATACTCACCCACCATCGCCGCATGCAGCGAAGTGCCACAACCGACCATCACGACTCGTGACAGCTCGGCAAGCTCGCGCTGCGAAGTCCCCATCCCGGCGAGCACCGAAGATCCGAGCTGAAGATCCAACCGCCCGCGGATCGCGTTTGTCAAAGCCTCCGGCTGCTCATGGATTTCCTTCAACATGAAGTGGGCGAAGCCACCCTTTTCCGTCGCCGAGGCATCAAGCCCCAACTCCGCGATTTCGCGGGTAACCGGGACGTTGTTCAGATCGCGGATCTCCACCGAATCCATGGTGACGTTGGCAATGTCATTGTCATCCAGATACATGACGCGCTGGGTGTGCGCCAGAATCGCCGAGGCGTCCGAGGCGATGATCGCTTCTCCGTCACCCACACCGATCACGATCGGGCTACCGCGGCGGGCGGCGATGATTCTATCTGGCTCCCTGGATGATAAAACCGCGATACCAAAGGTCCCCTCAACCTGATGCAGGGCATCGCAAACAGCCTGGAAAAGATCACCCTTATCGCAATCTCCGATCAGATGCGCCAGCACCTCGGTATCGGTCTCGGAATAGAAATGATGTCCCTTGCCCTCCAGCCTTGAACGCAAGGCCCGGTAATTCTCAACAATCCCGTTATGCACCAAGGCAATTTCACCCGACTGATCCAGATGAGGGTGCGCGTTCGCCTCTGTCGGTGGTCCGTGGGTTGCCCAACGGGTATGTGCGATCCCGGTCGTGGCTCTTTGAAACAGCTCCGGACTCCAATTGGTCCGGGCCTTTTCGCTCAAATTGGAAACCTTTCCAGTCGATTTTGTAATCAGGATCCTTTCATCATCGAGCAATGCCATCCCCGCCGAATCATAGCCGCGGTATTCCAAGCGTTTCAGTCCGCTGATCAATATTGAAGCCGCGTTTGCCTTTCCTATATATCCTACAATTCCACACATATGTTTTTATTATCTCAAATGATTGATCAAGGGCGAAGATCCTTTTCCACCACACATCCTGGCTTGGTTGACATTCCCGGCCAGATCTTTCGTCCCGGATAGATCAAAGTGCCGATGCCGGTGCGAACTCCATCCCCAACCATCACGCCTAATTTCCGCCTGCCTGTATCCACCAGTTCATTCCTGACCATCGAATGATGGGTCGCCCCATCATGCCGCAGGTTCGATACCTGGGTTGCAGAACCGAAATTCACATTCTCTCCAATTATTGAATCCCCCACATATGACAAATGGCCTATATTCGTTTGATCCAGGATAATGCAATTCTTTATCTCGACGGCCTGCCCGATATGACATGCATTGCCAATGCTCGTATTTCCCCGAATATAGCAGTTAGGTCCTATCTTGCAATTTTCGCCAATCACCACATTTCCCTCGATAAATACCCCAGGTAAAATCCGCGAGCCTGACCCCAGCTTCAACCGCCCTTCGATCACTGCGGAAACATGCACATCTCCGGAAATTTCATCCCGCTCCAGGCTGCCGACAATACGCTCGTTGAGTGCCAGCAAATCCCAAGGAAACCGGCACAAGGAAATCATTTCCCGCAACGCCTCATCACCCATTTCAAGCCAATGGCGCAAACTGAGATTCGCAATCGGAAAATCCTCCATTCGGCGCGTGATCGTCAGCGGCCATCCATCCTGCTGATCCCCGTTCATCCCAGTTCCTCCTTGATCATCTGTTTGAATTTTCCGATCCATTCATTAACCACATTCTGGTCCCTATGCTCGACCAAAACCCGGATTTTCATCTCCGTGCCGGAATAACGAATCAGATGCCGTCCTTCGTTTCCAAACAAAGCATCCGCCTCCAGGATTAGGTTCTGCAAGCCCGTTAAAGCCTCTAGCGAGCGCTTCTCACGGACCGGTAAATTCAAAAGCGTACTCG
>JACMMB010000124.1 GCA_014379305.1 Akkermansiaceae bacterium | reverse complement strand
GCAGATAATACGCTTGGGAATCATGAATAAATGATATGAACAGGCAATTGATAAAAACGTTCACCTGCTCATTCACTTGTGACTTTTATTGGCATACTTCTACTTGATCTTTGTTCGTTTAATCGCTTCCTCGCGTAGCTTGGGATCACTAATCAAGGCCGCCAGTTCGAGCGCTTCCTTTAAATGGGCATCTTTAATATAGGCAATGACACCAAAGGCGGCCTGATCGAAATAGGCGCCGTCCGGGAAATTCTGCACCCAATCCAAGGCAGCCAATGGATCGCCGCGAGCCACTGTGGCGGCAATCACGGTGATTTTTTCGGCACCCACCCTTTCCGAGTTTGCCATCACATAGTTCGCCGCGGCCGCGGGATCCTCCCGCGCCCATCTCGTGAATAGTATGCCATAGCCACTCCAAATGGGTGAATACGCAGTTCTGTCTTCTTCACTTTCAACCGGAAACAGGCGTTCGATCTCTTGAAAATCCGAATCTGACGGCAACTTCGCAATCTGATCACAAAGACTTTGTCCATCCATTCCGCAACGATTGCCTTTTTCTGCTAAGAGTGTGAGGGTGGATGATACCGCCTTTCGCGCATCCGTATCTGCCATTGCCAAATTCCGTCCAAGTAAGGCACTTAACACGAAGCTCGGATTTTCTATTTCAGCGCAAAACTGCTTCAATTCGTCGTCAGGACAGCCACGCCCGGCTTCATAGCACCACTGTTCCAGTGGATTGTCGTTCGTCTGGACGACATCCCCCTCTTTCAGCGCAACAATCAAGGAGGTTCGCGCTTCAGCAGCCCGAGGAGAACGCAATAATTCCGAGACAGCATTGTTGAGTAAGGAAACTCCGGATACCAGTTCGTGATTCTCCATAAACTTGATCAATTCAAGGGTCTCGCTGCCGCACAGCAAGGTTTCGATGCTGTCGTGGGCTAATTGCCTGTGCTCCTGAGTGATGATTCCCGTTCTCAAGGAAGGAGCTATGGCTTTCCAGCGTTCTTTCAAGGCTAGCAGGGCCGGAGATTCTGCTGGACAATCTCGGTATCGGCCATGACGGGAATTTGTTGAATCCGACTGCCCGCCAGTGGTGCCATCCCCCTGACCGAAAAGCCGCCTTCCACCGTGGCTCCAAGGTGAATCCCTATAAAGCCAATGGCCAAATACTACGGCCATCACCGTGATCACGATGATGACCGTGAGACGGAACTTCGTCATCCGAACATTCATTCCTCCCACCAGTCCCCCGGTTTCCCGGATCCGGTGGTCCGGCTTCGTTCCATCAGCGCCTTCATCCGTCGAGTTCATCAGGCTCCATCATTTTCTCAAGCGCATTCAACCGCTCGGCGGTAAACGGCCCACTGTCCGTGTCACCCCCACTTCATGGCCCATTCCAGCCGGGTCGCCACCCAACGGGCTGGAATTCATGCGCTCTTGCGGCGTTCCCTCCACGTCGCGTTTTTTAGCGCATTCATCTCAGCGACAAGATTCGGCTCCGGCATCTCCAACAATACATGGAAATGATTCCCCATCAAAACCCAGGCATGCGCTTGCCGGCCAAAGCGGTTGGCGGGCCGAGATTTCCCATGTCGGTTTCCCGAGGATGGAGTTGCGAGACCCGCAGGATATCGATGTCCTTACAATTCTCGGCTTCAAAAGTCTGCGTGCGATATACCAGTTCCTCCAGAATCGCAGCGAGAAAGGGAAGCCCGGCCTCCGCGCCGAAGGCATAATTTGCCAAAGTCCAAATTCCCTCTCCTGCCCTCAACCACTTGGGATAGCGGAAGTTGAAATTTTTATCGCTGATTTTGTGTTCATAGGCGAACACCGCCTTTTCCCGGCACAAGGGATCGAGCTTCTGCTTCAGCATGAAGTCAGTATCCAAATAAAAGCCGCCCAGGCGCTTCACCACCAACAAGTGGAAGAGATCTGCTTTCAAAACTGGACGTGGATACCAATCGTAGGGTTTGAGGTAATCCGGGAACTCCCGCTTTACAAACTCCCGTGAATCCCCGTCAGAGAAAAATAGAAACTCCCATTGAGGGTGCAGCTCCTGCATGAGGTTCATGCAATATTTCAACTTCGGATCCAGCGTGTGCTGGGAGATGTGCGTGCAGATGATGCGATTTGGAATCATGGAAATGTGACGCTGTTGGAACCGAATGGTTGGAGTTTAATTGACCCTATCGACTGGTGCACCCATCGACGCCTTCTTCCTCAAGAAAATCCTCGACCCGCCGGTTGGGTTTCGATAGGTCGTAACCAGTTTTAAATTTCGATGAAGCGATCCGTTGACAATACACGATTTCCTGTAAGCAGGAGGCTGAATGCTCGTTTACCTCAGACTGTCCCTATCGATGTGGCTTTTAATCCCGCGCCATTCGGGACAGGTCTTTAGTCATCCATTCTGTTGATGAGCAAGCGGATGATCGCCAGAATAGTTGTTGGATATTTGTAAGGCGGCCTCTAAGGTTTATTTAATGATAGAGAATGAATTTTATCTATAATTGTATTTCGAATTTCATCATTTTGAATTTGATTGGCCCAGCTTTCAGCGACCTGCGTTTCTTGATAGCCCAAAGCTAGCATCGCGAAAGCTTTTGCTGCGGAATCCTGTTGTGATTCCGTAAGCTTCACCCGTTGGCTAAGATACCAATCATTCGCCGCTCGTGGATTATTCTGAGCCCATTGGCTCAGCCCTGTGAAGAGATCCGCATCTGCTCCATTTCCGGAACTGGATGAAATTTTTGCAAGGGCATTCGTGGGATTTTCAAACACCATTCTCTGAATAATTCCAGTTCGAACCTCCGCTTCGAAATTTGGAGATTCGCCCAATCCCACGGAAGAATCAGAAATCCAAGACCACAAATCGAAAGGGCTTTTCTGACGATTCCGAACCAGCATGCCAGCAAGCACGTCATCGGAAACTAAATTTTTAGAGTGAAAATCCAACAACATTTGGTTTATCTTTTCTTTCTCCTCATTGCTTGCGCAGTGGTCAAATCTTGAGCGCAACCCGTCGCCGATCAATTCACGTAAGGTATTTGGATTTCTAGCGGTCAGCTCTTGGAGAATTCGCGAGAAATTGGAATCCTCATATATGCTAGGAAATTTATCAAAATTCTTAACCGCAAAAGCCACAATCGCACCTTCCTTTTCATTTGGATCAAACAGACCAGCGATATATCCAGAACAAGTTTTTGAATCGATGGCGGCTGACGAAAAAAATGCCCATAACTGAGCGCTTCTATTAGAGCCTGGATCTGATAGAATTAGCCTCCAAGCCTCATCCGTATAGCCCGCTTCACAAAGCCGTTTGATGACATCACGATATACATCCTCTTGTTCCGCGATATTGATGAGCGAGGCCGCCTCTGCCATTAAAGCTTTTGCGATTTCCGGCGTGATGGTGGACTCTTTTAAATTGCCGTTCTTTTTTGAGTGTTCGTTGGTAGCGATTTCCGATTGATCTCTCAAGGCCAAATTCCTAGCGTCATCTACAGTCTTGGATGGCTTCCGATGCACGTCATGAAGTCCATTTTCAATTTTCCGATCCATCTCGCTAGTTACCGGAAAAACCTTCATTCGCATCAAAATGTCCCCCACAACTAAAACAGGCACGACAATCGCCCATCCTAAGAATAGAGCTTTCCGCGTCTTTTTGTTTTTTATCATCTGCGCTATGGGAAACATTGATTCATGAGATGGGACTCGGTTCTCGATCATCTGCGACTGGGTCAGTCCCAAATAACAAGCATTGACCGCGGCAGGAGGACTTTCGGGGCGGCGCGTGAAGGGAGAAAGACGACCCTGAAAAGGGCGAGGCGCGTTTGCTAGGCGTCAGGTTTGAAGAAGATGCCGGGAAATATTTGGCTAAGTTCATCCAGGTTCAAATGATTTGGGTTTAAGTGGGCGGTGGTTGATACTCAATCGGCTTTCCCGCCATCCAGCGCTGCGGTGTCTCAGATTCGCGCAAGTTCTACCAGCGGAAAAGGAGCGGGAGTCCTTTCCATTGGCCAAACCAGCAACTGGAGCAGGTGGTGATCGGCCGGGAATTCTCCTGCGAGCGGGACGGGAACAACGCTGGGGGGGAAAGTTGATGGTTGATGGAAAGAGAAGAGGAAGAAACGCGCTGTAGCAGCGGTCTGTGACCGTCTGGTGGAGATGGAGGAAAACGGCGTGAAGAAGCTGGCCGGGTCCGGCGTCTTCCACGGCGGTGCCGGCAACAAGGCGCTGTCGGCGGAAGCGGCGATGGCACTCATGCGCCAGATCCGCAAGACGGCGGTGTCCATCGCGGACGCGGAGGACACGCCGGAGTTCGACGACAAGTTCGTGTTGCCGCGGTCGAATGCCTTCGAGGGGGTGCTGGCCAGCGTCCGGACCTTCCTGAGCGAGGCGACGCCTCACTCGGCGCTGTTCATCGATTTCAAGATGCCGGCGGATTTCCTGGCGAAACTCCAGGCGATCATCGACCGGATGGAGAAGGCCGCCACGGACAAGGACGACGGGTTGCTGGAACAGGTCGGCGGCACCGCCAAGCTCGCGAAGAACTCAATGGATGGAATGAAGGCGCGCAAACAGCTCCTAACGCTGGTTTCCAACACCTACGCCGGTTCTGGTGGAACGCTGGCGGAATGGAAGACCGCCAGCCACATCATCTGGCCGCAATCCGGCGGCGATGCCAGCCCGCCCGCGCCGGAGCAACCGAACTAAGGCTATCAGCGGCACGACCTGATGGGAGATTTTCCCATCCAATGGAAAAACGAGACCGGCGGCGGATGAAAGTCCCCCGCCGGTTTTATGTTTCAGAGCGGTGGGCGGGACATCGCTGGCACTTCCCACCGCGGTCCACGGGGGGAGCGGAAAATGCGCG
>JACMMB010000123.1 GCA_014379305.1 Akkermansiaceae bacterium | reverse complement strand
CCAAGGTTGAAATCGCCTGGTGGCTGGTAGGAGGAGGTGCTTTGGTAGCAGTTCTTGCACTCCTCCTCAGGATTTTCAAAATGAACCCACGAGCCAACCAATAGCGCGGGACATGCCAGCCTATTTTTAAAGACAGTTTCTCGGCTACGAAGCCCCATGTTGGCGCATACCGAATACGCTCTTCCCCGCCTGGAAGCTACTCCGCAATAAACCGTTCGAGGGAATGGAGGAGGACGGGGGAACGTTTGATGCGGAATTTTTCGGCGGCTTCGATGCGGAGGCGTTTGCCGGCGGAGTTTTGGAAACTGAGAATGACGGGGGTGGGTCCGGGGTGCTCGGTGAGGAGATAGTGGATTTCCGCAAGGTCCTTGGCGCTGTGCTTATGGGTGAGGAGGAGGAGTTCCAAGGGGCCGTTGCCGGTCGAGGGGCGCCTGGGTTTGAGTTCATCGAGGCTGTAGCCGGTGAGGCGGCGGCCACCGGTGCGGTCATCGATCTGGATGGCGCATTTGAGCCGGACGGTTTTTCCGGGCTGCAATATGCCGGCATCGCGGGCGGGAATGAAGGTTTCATTCCAAAGCATGATTTCGGCGGAGCCGGTGAAGTCTTCCAGGATCAGGATGCCGAAGGCTTTTCCGGCTTTGGTCATGCGGGATTCTATGGAGCGGATCATGCCGGCGATCGGATAGCGCTCGCGCGGGTTTTCGATTTCAATTTCGTCAATCAGGCCGATGCGCTGATATTTGTCAGAATCGAGGACGCCGCGGAATTTATCGAGGGGATGGCCGGTGACGTAGAAGCCGAGGAGTTCCTTTTCATGGGCGAGCCGGTCGTCTTTGGACCACTCTTCCACGGCATTCGGCGCGGACAGGTTTTCTGAAATGGCCTGTGGGGCGAAATCGCTGGCGTCGAAAAGGGAAACCTGGCCGGAAGCCTTATCGCGCTGCGAGGAGGAGGCGGAGGCAACGACCTGTTCGAGACGGACGAACATGCTCGCGCGGTTTTCCCCGGTCCAGTCAAGCGCGCCGGCCTTGACAAGGTTTTCCAGGATGCGCTTGTTGATGACTTTGGAGTCCAGCCGGGAGGAAAAGTCCTCAAGGGATTTGTAGGGGCCGCCGCTGGCGCGCTCGGCAATGGCGGTCTGCATGGCCGCTTCGCCGACGTTTTTGATGGCGGCGAGGCCGTAGCGAATGGCCTGGCTGCCCGAGGCGCTTTGCTCCGGGGCGAAGCGGAGAAAGGATTTGTTCAGGTTCGGCGGGAGGATTTCGAGACCCATGCGGTGGCACTCGGCGACGAAGACGGTGATTTTGTCGGTGTTGTTCACCTCGTTCGAAAGCAGGGCGGCCATGAACTCGACGCAGTGGTTGGCTTTTAAATAAGCGGTCCAATAGGAAATGTGGCCGTAGCAGGCGGAGTGGGATTTATTGAAGCCATAGCCGGCGAACATTTCGATTTTATCGAAGATCTGCCCGGCGAGTTTGGCGCCGATATCGTTGGTCTTGAAACAGCCCGCGATGAAGTTGGCGCGTTCCTTGGCCATTTTTTCCTTGTCCTTCTTACCCATCGCCCGGCGCAGGAGATCGGCGCCGCCGAGGGTGTATCCGGCAAGGAGTTTGGCGGCGTTTTGGACCTGTTCCTGATATATCATGACGCCATAGGTGTTTCCGCAGACCTGCTCCAGAAGGGGGTGCTCATACATGGCTTTTTTGCCCTTTTTGACATCAAGCATCTGGTCGATGAACTGCATGGATCCGGGCCGATAGACGGCGATGAGGTCGATGATGTCGTCGATGGTGCGGATCTCGTATTTCTTGCAGGTCTCGACCATGCCGCCGGACTCCAGCTGGAAGACGCCCATGGTCTCGCCGCGATTGAGCATGGCGAAGGTTTTCTGGTCGTCCAGGGTCACGGCCTCGATATCGAAGCCGGGCATGTGCTTGCGGATGTGCGAGACGGCATCGTGGATGACGGTAAGATTTTTGAGGCCGAGAAAATCCATCTTCAGCAGGCCGACTTCGGTGATGGCCCCCATGTCGTACTGGGTGACGATTTCACCTTCGTTTCCGCGGGTGAGAGGAACATGCTCGTCGAGCGGTTGATCGCCAATGACGATCCCGGCGGCATGGACGCCGACGTTGCGATTGATGCCTTCGAGCCGCAGGGCATAGCTCCAGAGTTCCTTGTAGGTGGAGGATGATTCGATGAGTTCGCGCAGCTCGGCCTTGGCGTCCCACTCGGAAGCAAGGGTGACGCCGGCTTTCGGCTCGATCATTTTGGCGATGCGGTCGGCCTCGCCGTAGGAGATTCCCATGACGCGCGAGACATCGCGAATCACGGATTTCGCACCCATGGTGCCGTAGGTGATGATGTGTGAAACGGAGCGCTCGCCGTATTTCCGGCGCACGTAATCGATGACCTCCGCCCGGCGGGACTGGCAGAAATCGATGTCCACGTCCGGCGGTGAGACCCGCTCGGGATTGAGAAAGCGCTCGAAGAGCAGGCCGAATTGCAGCGGGCAGATGTTGGTGATGCCCATCGCATAGGAGGCGAGCGAGCCGGCGGCGGAGCCACGACCGGGGCCGACGGGGATATCGTGGTCACGGGCCCATTGGATGAAATCCGCCGTGATCAGGAAGTATGAAGCGAAGCCGAGGTGGTTGATGGTATCGACTTCGTATTTGAGTCGTTCGGCGATCCCGGCGGAATTGGCTTTTTCCTTGCCGTAGCGTTTTTCGAGGCCGACCTGGCAGATTTTCATCAGGTAATCCTCACGCGGCGAGCCATCGGGTGTGCCGAATTGCGGATACTTTTCCGAGGAGGCCGCATCGAGCTTGAAGGTGACGTTGCAACGGTCCGCGATGAGCAGGGTGTTATCGCATGCTTCAGGGATGTCCTTGAAAATTTGCCGCATTTCCGCAGGAGTCTTGAAATGCACTTCCGGAGTGTAATGCATTCGGTTTTCATCAATCACCATCGATCCGGTGCCGATGCAGATCATGACATCGTGGGCTTCATGGTCGCTGCGGTGGAGGAAATGCACGTCGTTGGCGGCGACGAGAGGCAGGGAGAGAGTTTTTGCGAGGCCGATCAGTTGCGGGAGGAGCTGCAACTGGGCCTCGAGGCCGTGATTGTGGATTTCGACGAAAAGGTTTTCCGGGCCAAAGATGTCCCTGAGCTCGGTGAGGGTTTCGAGGGCTTTCTCGGTTTCATTTTTGAGCAGCCATTCGTTGACCGGCCCGGATATGCAGCCGGAAAGACAAATGATGCCCTTGGCGTGGGCGCGGAGAATTTCCCGGTCAACAAGTGGCTTGCCGTTGTAAGAGCCTTCGAGGTG
>JACMMB010000014.1 GCA_014379305.1 Akkermansiaceae bacterium | reverse complement strand
TCGGCCGAAGATGCCTGTTCCGGATGGATGAGACGAGTCGATAGCGTAGATCGCGCCGTTAATCACGCCGCTGTTTACGTTGGTGTCCGAAAGGTCAACAAGAGTTTGACCTTTGGATGAAGTGACAAATGCCGCGCATAAAGCCGCGACGCGTACAATAACAAGCGTATTATGTTTCATGGGGGGTGGGGGGTGATATTCCGGGGGGGGAATAGCCACAACCTATGAAATTTCCTATGTCTGTCCAGTTTTTTTTCAGTTTTTTTTTATTACGTCATTTAAGGTAAAAAATCCGGGCGGGACACTGGCGAAAGCCGCCTAGATAGGGGCGCTCTCCTACCTGTCCAAAATTCTTGCAAGGCCCCATCAAATTATTACTTTTTCAACATGATGATCAAAACCCTCCTTCTTTTCTTCTCATACACATTGGTATCCTTCGGCAAGGAAGCTCCTGCCATCGAATCCCCTGCGCTACCCGCCGAGCTTTCAGACTACAAGCTGTCCCAAACTCCAGAGCCTTCCATTGTGCTCAAGAAGGGCGACCGGCTCGCCATTTGCGGAGACTCGATTACAGAGCAGAAGCAATACTCGGTTATTATGGAAACCTACCTTACCGCCTGCCTGCCGGAGTTGGAAATCACCTCCCGCCAATACGGCTGGAGCGGCGAGCGCGCGGGCGGCTTTCTTGATCGCATGGAAAACGATGTCCTTCGCTTCAAGCCCACCGTCGCCACCACCTGTTATGGCATGAATGACTTCGGGTATGTCGTTTTTGATGAAAATCTTGCCGCCGAATACCGTGACCGCCAGAGCAAGATCGTTGACAAATTCAAGTCAGCCGGCGTCCGCGTGGTGGTCGGCTCCTCCGGCATCATCGATTCGGTTCCTGATTGGGTTGAGGGTGCGAAGGGAGAAAAAAAGGATCTCAACATTGCGCTATCGAAATTCCGCAATATCGCCCTCGAAGTTGCAAAGGCTGGGGAAGCCGGCTTTGGCGATGTTTTCCGCCCGATGCTGATCGCCAATCTGGCCGCTAAAAAAACGTATGGTGAAGCTTTCCAAGTCAGTGGGAAGGACGGCGTCCATCCGGGTTGGGCGGGACATGCGATCATGGCTTATGCTTTCCTCAAAGCTCTCGGAGTGGACGGCGATATGGGCTCGATCACCTATAACGAATCCGAAAACACGGCCACCGGGAAGAACGGTCATGAAGTGCTCAATACCGCGGATGGCAGCATCAAGGTCCGCAGCTCCCGGATTCCTTTCTGTCCCGGCCCGGGAGTCATCGACAACGATGACTCGCTCCGCGCGGGCATGGCTTTGGTCGCTTTCGACGATGCCCTCAACCGCTTTATCTTTAAAATCGAATCACCGAAATCGAAAAACTATTCAGTCACCTGGGGCAACACCACTTTGCCCTACACCGCCGCCCAACTGGAGGCGGGCATCAATCTGGCCAAGGATTTTCAAGACAACCCCCTCGTCATTCCCTTTAAAAAAATCCAGGATGCGGTGGCCGTGAAGCAGGCATTTGAAACAAAACAGATCAAGGACATCGTCCACGGCGAAGAAGGAAAAGAGGATATGGAAGCCGCTTTCGCCCGCACCGAAACCGAGCGCGAGGTATTTGTGAAAAACCTGGCTGCCACTATCCAAGCGGCGGAATATTCGATTGTCATCCAGGCTCAATAAAAGCCTCAGTCGAGGAATTTGCCCGGATTGAGGATTCCATGGGGATCCAGAGTCCGCTTCAGGGATCGGTGGAGCGCGAACGAGGTTGCGCCAAGCGCCTGCCTTATCCATGGCTTTTTCGCCAAGCCGACTCCATGCTCGCCGGTGATCGCGCCACCATTGTCCAAGACCCAGGTGAACAGGATATCCAGAGCCGCGTCCGCGCGCTCGCGCACCTCGGGACGGTCATAGTCCTTCACCATTAAATTCGTGTGGATATTGCCATCGCCCGCATGGCCGAAACAGGCGATGGGTATCCCGGTTTCCCCCTGAAGCATTCTCGCAAATTCCACCAGCTCTACCAATTTTCCCCGTGGCATGACGATATCCTCGTTAAGTTTGACCAGGCCCGTATCGCGCAAAGAATAGGAAAATTCCCGGCGCAGCTGCCAGATCTCCTCGCACTCGGCCTCTTTCAAAGCGACGCGAATCTCACCCGCGCCGCAATCGCGCAACAGATGGTAGATTTCCTCCAGCTCCGCTGTCACTGCGGCCGGTCTGCCGTCTATCTCCACGATCAGATGTCCGTCGCCCGGAGGAAAAGTTTCCGCACCGAGTTTTTTGCGTGCCGCAGCCAGGGTGAAGGAGTCGGTGATCTCCAGAGCCGATGGCAGATGGCCCGCCTGAAGGATCGCCTGAACCGTTTTTGCCGCAGTCGCGAAATCCGGGAACACCGCAGCCAGCATGCCCCGGCTCTTTGGTTTCGGAATAATCTTCGCGGTGATTTCAGTGACGATTCCTAGCATTCCTTCCGATCCGACAAACAGGCCAATCAAATCGAAGCCCGTCTTGTTCTTATGCAAACGTCCTCCGCAGCGCATCACCCGGCCATTCGCCAACACGATTTGCAGCCCCAGAATGTAATTGCGCGTCACACCGTATTTCAGACAACGCGGTCCGCCCGCATTCGTAGCGACATTTCCGCCGATCGTGCATTCCTTCAGAGACGCCGGATCCGGTGGATAGTCCCAGCCCAGGTCGCGAACCGCATCCTGTAAATCTCCGGTAATCACTCCAGGCTGAACCACCGCCACTCCATCCTGAGGATAAATGCCAAGTATTTTATTCATCCTCGCCATCGATAGCACGATCCCGCCTTGTATCGGCACACAGCCACCTACATAGCCGATCCCCGCGCCGCGTGTCGTCACCGGAATGCGGTTGTGATGGGCGAAATTCAAAACT
>JACMMB010000122.1 GCA_014379305.1 Akkermansiaceae bacterium | reverse complement strand
CTACGGACTAAAGCGATTCGGGCCGCGGCATTTTTAAAACCGCACGGGCCTTTCAGGATCACTATGGATGAAGATTTGGAAGCGGGAGCACGTCTTGGTTGCAAACCCCAATGCTGTTTGTCAACAGGAGGGCAGGATGACCCATACTGTTATGGGCGGCGACCTTCACAGCAACCCAATCAGCTGCTTGGGCTGGGGGTGAGTTTTGAGACCCTTGCCCATCCCGCACCACACGCGATAACCTGGCGGGATGATCTCCCTAAAATTTACCCGCACAGAACTGGAACGTCTCGTCAAAGCTGAGAAGGCGGGATGGCCCAGTGATTCAGGCGGGAAAATCCGGGTAATATAAATCAAGCAGCAGATCGAGAAAGTGATTGAGAATTTGAACAAGGACAGCTTGCAGGGGTTAAACAAGTCGTGAAGTCAGGAAGCCCATCCGACTATCGCCCCGATATCGATGGCCTGCGGGCTGTGGCCGTCCTTTCTGTCGTGGCATACCACGGCTTCCCAAAGCATTTCGATGGCGGTTTCATTGGCGTCGATATCTTCTTTGTCATTTCCGGTTACCTGATCACCCAAATCATTCTAAAGGGAGTCGAGCGGAACGAGTTTTCAATTCTCGCCTTCTACGGGCGCCGCATTCGGCGCATTTTCCCCGCGCTCCTGGTTGTCATTGCATTTTGTCTCGCGGTGGGCTGGCTGATTCTTTTTCCCAACGAATTCGCGCAATTGGGCCGGCACATACTCAGTGGATCGATTTTTACCTCGAACTTCCTTTCGCTGAGTGAGGTCGGCTACTTCAACGACGCAGCGGAACGAAAGCCGCTCATCCATCTCTGGTCACTTGCCATCGAAGAGCAGTTCTACATCTTTTGGCCGATGCTGATTTTTCTGCTGTTCAAGATGAACGTCAGCTTCATCAAAACGACAACCGCGCTCCTAGTCATTTCGCTCGCCTTCTGTGCAGTTGCCACGGCCTATGACCGCGATTTCGCGTTCTACTTTCCATTCTCACGATTCTGGGAATTGCTGATCGGCGCGGTGCTCGCGCATGCCGGGTTCGCACAGCGGCTTCAAGGTATTTTCCCATTCCACAAACATCGGAATTGGGCTTCATATCTTGGACTGAGTCTCGTCATTCTCGGCTTGGCGCTGATTAATGATGACATCAGGTTCCCTGGCATTTGGCCACTCCTTCCCACCCTTGGAGCCGCCCTGATCATTCTTGCGGGACCGGAGGCGCACTTCAATCGCGCAGTCCTGTCGAACCGGGCGGCGGTGGGAGTGGGATTAATCAGCTACCCTCTTTATCTCTGGCATTGGCCCCTGTTGTCGTTTGGCCGCATTGCCGAGGGCAGCTTTCGGGAAATCCCGCTTGAAAAAAGGCTACTGCTCATTCTCATGGCATTCATCCTGTCTTGGCTGACGTTCATTCTCGTGGAAAAACCAATTCGGTATGGCGTCTCGCAAAAGGCAAAAGCCATCTTTCTTTCATGTGCCATGGCCGCAGCCGGGGGAATTGGCGCAGTCGTTTTCTGGACCAATGGTGCGCCATCGCGGTTTGAGATACTGCCGCCCGCCGCCGACATATTGTTTATGGAGTATCCTCATCCGCTTCACAACGCAGACTGCAGCGACACCTTCCCCGAACTTTCGGAAAAGTGGAGCTGCCTTCTGTCAAAGCGCCGGGATCCCGAAGTTTTGTTGATCGGAGATTCACACGCTCATCAGTATTACCACAGCCTAGCCGCGGCACTCGGTGACAAATCCGTCCTGAATGTGAGCGCTCCGGGCTGCTTCCCATTTGTCACGGCGTCTTTGCAGAGAGGAAAATGCGAGAGGGAAACCGCCCAAATTCTGAATTTTATCGATTCGCATCCGTCGATCGAAACGGTTTACCTCACGGGCTATTTCAGCTTTCTCATGAGTGGAAAGCTCAAATTTGGAAACATCGAAGGCCGCCGCGTTGCCGATGATCTCACCGAAACAGACGAGGTGTCGTTCAACGAAATGGGGGTGAGGGTCATCTCCTCGATCGTGGCATCGGGAAAGCGAGTTGTGATCATTGGCGATATTCCCGACATGATTTTCATGCCCAATTCCTGCGTCACGACCTCAAGCAATCTGGTGAACATGGTTCGCATAGGAACAGAGCGTTCGTCTCAGGATTGCGCCATAGACCGGGGCGAGTTCAACAACAGAATTGGACCATTTGATCAAGCAATGCAGCGCCTGGTTTCACAGTTCCCCCAAGTGGAATTCTTTGATCCGCGGCCCGTTGTCTGCGATCAACAGAAATGCTGGGCGATGCGGGATGGCAGGCCGCTCTACTGGAACAGCGATCACCTTACCATTGAAGGCACTGACCTTGTGATAACGGAAATGCTCAGGCAAAAACCTGAAGCGCGAAAATAGTATATGTAACGCTCATTTCCTCTTGTCCGTGAGTGCCCTGTAGGGCATTCCGGAGCGTTAGATCAGCAAGGCAAGGCTAGCGGCATTTAGCCGGGAAAAGTCTGTCTCAACTATTCAATCGAGATCTCGGACTGCCTAGAGGCCGTCACCGGCTGCGAGGCGTTTCTCCAAAGCATGAATCTTGGAGTCTTTTACCCGGAAGATTGGTAGCGAGAGAGGGACTTGAACCCCCGACCCCAGGATTATGATTCCCGTGCTCTAACCAGCTGAGCTACCTCGCCAAATCTGCGTCGGCTTATAGGAAGTTATCCCCCCGGAAGTCAAGTTGCGTGGTCAGGCGTTTCGTCCGTGTGGTCCGGATCGCCCTGAACAAAGGTCCGCCACAGGGAAATCCAGGCAAAATAGAGCGAAGCGG
>JACMMB010000121.1 GCA_014379305.1 Akkermansiaceae bacterium | reverse complement strand
TTCTCCAAGGGAGGGCTTGCGCGGTAGAACCACCACCTTGTTATCACCGAGTGTGACCCCGATCGGCACGTCGGTTGCGATGAAAAACATGGTCGCACTGTTTCCAAAGCGCGGCGCCTTGCCTCTTACCAGGTGCGTCTTGAAGGTTTCTCCGTTTGGCTCAAGCAGGACAATGAAGTCTTTTCCCTCGGGAGGCAGCGTCACATCGGCGACCGGGCGGTAGCCGTTTTCCTTGCTTTTGTCTTCGATCGCGAAGGAAAAAGCGAGAGCCCCCGGAGTGAACGGATCACTAATCCCCCGTGCGCCCACGAGACCCGGTCCGGATACCTTGCCTGTTTTTATATCCAGAGTGAACAAATCCATAGTCGGTCCTCCCGGTGCCAATAATAGCGCCCGCACTTTGGGTTCGCTGGTTTTGCTACCTTGCGCGTTGAGGGACCCGCAAAGTAAGCAAATCACCGAAACTACTGCGGAAAAGGTTTTCAACATGTCGGGAAGCTAAGCAATCGGGCTTGAAAATCCACTCATTTCAAAACGACTAGATACCCCGGCTTGGATTCGAACCAAGGACCAAAAGATTAAGAGTCTTCTGCTCTACCAACTGAGCTACCGAGGCTTTGTGATTTGTAAGAAAACCCCCGAATGCCCAATGGAGCAACATGAAAATGAACTGGTAACCCCGCCACCCTGTAAAGTCTGATTGCAAGAAATTACCAAAATCCGTGTATGTTACTACATTCATGCGCATGCTGCCCCGCATATTTACTTTTTTGATTTTCTGCACTTCTGCAAGGTCGGAGGAACATTGGGCCTATATTCCGCCATCGGATCCCGATCTGTCCTCGATAAACGACCATCATCCTGTCGATTTTCTCCTGGCTAAGGCGCAAAAAAAAGCAGGCCTGAAACCCGTGGAAATCGCTCCTCCGGAAATCTGGATCCAGCGCGCCGCCTACACCCTCACCGGCCTTCCCGCCTCTCCCGAGCAGATCCTTCGCATCCGGGAAAGCCCTGACGAAGCCACTTGGAAATCCCTTGTGGAAGAACTACTTTCCAGTCCCTCCTATGGCGAACGCTGGGCGCGTCATTGGATGGACGTCGCCCGCTATGCGGACACCCGTGGTTATAACTTCGATCAGGATAACCGCTATCCCTTCGCCTATACCTATCGCGATTGGCTGATCAAATCCTTCAACAATGACTTGCCTTTCTCCGATTTCATAAAACTCCAGATCGCTGCCGACCACCTCACCGATCGCCCCGACCATCCCGATCTCGCCGCCCTTGGTTTCATCACGGTCGGACCCAGAGCCAGAGACCTCGAAACGACCGACGACCGGGTCGATGTTGTCACCCGTGGCTTTCTCTCAAGCACCGTAGCCTGCGCCCGTTGCCACAAGCATAAGTTCGATCCAATAACGATGGACGACTACTACTCGCTCTATTCCATCTTCGAAAACACCGAAGAGCCCGAGATCAAACCTGTCATCGGAAAACCCATTGATGAATCCGCTTTCCAGGGATTTCAGGACGAGGCTGCGAAACTGGAGCAGGCGGATACTGCAATCCGCCAGGAATTCATTAATCACCTCCGTAACCCCGAGGCTCTCGCCACATATCTTGATCTTGCATGGCTGGCAAAAACGGAAAACTGGGATATCGGCAAGGCCACCATCGAAGCGTTTAAAAAAGGCCGTTACCGTGCGAAAGCGGTCCTCGCGTGGCGCGATTTCCTCATTCATGGGGCCGATGGCGAAACGGCCAATCCCCGCCTCAAGACATGGTCAACCGAAATGCAAAGTGCCAACCCCGCCGATCGCTTCACGCTTTGTCAAACCCTTGCCTCTGAATGGCTCAATCCCCCTGATGACAGCGCTTTGAAGCAACTCACCTCTGCGCAGGACTGCCCGCTCAACTACGATATCGCGAAGATTCCCCAGCTCTATGATACCGAGGACTCGAATCCGGCGTTTACTCGCAGAAGCGCGCTCGCGCGTCTCCAAATCGAGCATCCCGGCTCCCCACCCCGGGCGATGGCGCTGAACGATAAAAAAATCTGGGAGCCTGCTCAAATCTACAAACGCGGCGATCCCGGCAACCGCGGCGAAACGATAGAGCGCCAATGGCTGGGTTTCCTTGGCGGCGGCAAATTCCCGGAAGGTAAAAGCCCCCGCCTCGCGCTGGCGGAAAAAATTGCCGATCCCGCAAACCCCCTTACCTCCCGTGTCATCGCCAACCGCATATGGGCATGGCACTTCGGTACCCATCTCGCCGACCCTGCCGATTTCGGCCTCCAACAATCAAGTCCGCCCCTGCTTCCGCTGCTCGATTTCCTCGCCCTCCGCTTCAATGAATCCGGTGGCTCGATCAAGGATCTGCATCGCCTGATCCTCAGCTCGAAAACCTTCCGACTTGCCGCGGATGGACCGGAAAAAAACTCGCGCATCGATGAAGCCAATCAGTTCTTCTGGAAATGGAACCGCCGTCGCGCGGATTTCGAATCCATGCGCGACCGCCTTCTTGCCACTTCCGGCTCTCTCGATACCGGGAAAACAGGTGGGCGCTCGGTGCTTCTGGAGCAGGCTTCCTCAGATCGACACCGCAGCCTGTACGCCTTCGTGGATCGCTACGCGCTGGCCAACACTTTCGTCTCCTTCGATCTTCCCCATCCTGATCACCACGCCCCGAAACGTATCGAAACCACCATACCACAGCAGGCTCTCTTCCTCCTCAATAGCCCGCTCCTGATCCGCCAAGCCGAACTTCTCGCCAACAACGCCGATTTCAACAAACTCACGAGCGATCAGGAAAAGCTCTCCTGGCTTTATCAACGCATCTACCGACGCCCGCCCTCCCAAGCCGAAGAGCAGGAAGGCCTACAATGGCTCTCGCAAACCATATCCGCCAATTACGCCCCTTCTCTTTCGGGCACTTGGGAAGTACGACACGCCCGTGACTTAAATGGCGAAATTCTCGAGATAAAACCCTTCCCGCTCTTTAAAGACAATGTCTGGAGTACCGGTCCGGATCTCGCAACCGCTCCTGTTCCATGGCTTCACGCCGGTGCGAAAAACGGTCACGCGGCCCGTCATTTCGCCATCATCCTCCGCTGGCATGCTCTCGGTGCCGGCGAAGTCAGCATGGTCGGAGATCTCAAACGAACCCAAAAGGGCGGCGAAGCGCTTGAGTGGAACATTTCCCATAACAACCGCTCTTTGCAAAACTTCACCCTCCCGCCCGAGGGCAGTTCTCAAATAGAAGGGCAATGGCTTCCCGTATCGCCAGGTGACACCGTCGACTTCGTCTTGCGCGCTCCGCACGGCGATTCCTTCGGTGGCGTCGAATGGAACCTCCGCGTTTTAGGTCGGGAATCACCTGATGCCAAACCTGCGGAAATCAACGACTTCGCAAAACAGTTCCCCACCTCGGATTCACCTTTTCCCGAAATCAAAGCAGCCAACCCTTGGGCCGACTTCATACAAATGCTCTGGGCCTCCAATGAGTTCAACTTCATCGATTGATCATGTCCCATCAGTTTTCCACCAACGACATCATCCTTGACCGCCGCGATTTCCTGCGTCGCTGCGGCATGGGTTTCGGCGGCTTGGCCCTGGGCGGGCTGTTTTCCGAAAACGCTTCGGCGATGGCAGCCCCGCCAGTAGCTTCAAGCGCGCCTCACTTCGCCCCGAAGGCCAAACGCGTCGTCCATCTCTTCATGAATGGCGGCCCCTCGCAGGTCGATACCTTCGACCACAAACCCCTACTGCAGGATCACCACGGCAAACCCATCGTCTTGGACGGCTTGAAAACCGAACGCCCGACAGGAACCGTCCTTCGCTCCCCCTTCACCTTTGACCGCTACGGCCAATCCGGTCTCGAAGTCAGTGAGCTTTTCAAACACACCGCCCGACACGCCGATGACCTCTGCGTCATCCGCTCGATGACTGCGGATGTTCCGAATCATGAGCCATCCCTGATGCTGATGAACTGCGGAGACGGCCGCCTTTCGCGACCTTCGATGGGTTCATGGGTGAGCTACGGCCTCGGCAGTGAAAACGAAAACCTGCCCGCTTACGTCTCGATGTGCCCCGGCGGAATGCCGATCAAGCGCTCGGAAAACTGGCGATCCTCCTTCCTCCCCGGCCGTTTCCAAGGTACTTACCTCGACAGCTCCATCGAGGAGGTGAACCGGATGATCGAGAATCTCCAGAATCCCGTCACCAGCTCTTCCCGCCAAGCGAATCAACTGTCCCTGCTTCGCAAGCTCAATGACCGCCACCTCGCCGCGCGCGATCATGATCCCCAGCTCGAAACCCGCATCCGCAGCTTCGAGCTCGCCTACCGCATGCAGACTGAGGCCACCGACGCCTTCGACATTTCCCAGGAACCCGCAGCGATCCGGGAAATGTATGGCCCGGGCAGCTTCGCCCGCCAATGCCTGATGGCCCGCCGCCTCCTCGAACGCGGGGTCCGCTTTGTCCAGCTCTGGCACGGTAATGGCCAGCCATGGGACAGCCATGATGATATCGAGGATCATCGGCGGCTTGCCGGAGAATGTGACCAAGCCATAGGTGCATTTCTTACGGATCTGAAAATGCGCGGCCTGCTCGATGAAACCCTTGTCATCTGGGGTGGCGAGTTCGGCCGCACTCCTGTGGTCGAGCTGCCGAAGCCCGGATCAAACGCCGGGAAAATGAAAGGACGCGATCACAATCATTACGGCTTCACCACTTGGATGGCAGGCGGCGGCGTCAAAGGTGGCCACGTCCACGGTGCCACCGACGAATACGGCTTCAAAGCGGTGGATAAACCCGTCCATGTCCACGACCTCCACGCCACGATTCTCCACCTCCTCGGCCTCGATCACGAAAAACTGACCTACCCTTACTCTGGCCGCGACTTCCGTCTCACCGACGTCCACGGAAATGTCGTGCATGACATCATCGCATGAGGCCCGGATGGATCACATCTGTTTTCAAGCAAGCCCGCCTACCACAAATTTCTTCCCACCCAGAAGACGATCATCACCAAGGCGATCACCGCCGCACCCCACCTTCCCACATTCAGGCGGAACGGCAGCGGCCTCCCCCTCACCCAGCCGAGCACCTCGATTCCCAGCCCGACCAATGCCAGAGGCAGCAAAACCATCCCCACCGGATTCAATCTGAAAGCATCACCAATATTTCCATGCAAAGCGGCGTAAGTCGCCCTCGTCATGCCACAGCCTGGACACTGCAGGCCCGTGAGTTTCCGAAATGCACATCCTGGTATCCAGCCAATCCCGCCGGTTTGCCTCAGCATGAAAGCGGCAAACGCCAGCAGCAGGAAAGCAAGAGAAACCCAGAGTGCCCTGTCCTTGTGCATGGATGGGTTAGACTCAGACGCTGGCGGCCACTGCAATGATTGCTAAAACAGCAAAGTAACCACCCACCATCACAACAAAGCTAGCGGCACCCGCGATCGCCCACGTTCTGGCGGATCTGGAGGCGGCGTTCGCACCGGCAATGTCTCCCCAAGCCTGGAGCCCGTCGACTTTTGACGCATATATGATTCCAACCACGCCGAACGGCATACAGCAGAACAAAGTGACGACAATGGATTGCCATAAATAATTCGGGATCACTTGCTTTTGGTAATTTCCAGAATACGCCTGCGGTTGCGCGATCGGCACGTTTCCCATCGCCTTGGGCACTGGCATGGGAACTGGCGAAGCCGACCCGTTTCCTGCTAGGAACTCTGATACCTGCCCGAGCGGTTTCCAATCGGACATGCCCTCTTTCCAAATCAAATCCGTAGGCAGCACCTCGCCGTTTTTGAATTTCGCCAAAAGTTCTTCCTCAGGCACCGGGCCTAGCTGCAATCCGTTTTTCGAGTAATACCAGGACATGAATTGCTGGAAAATATCTTCCCCTTCCCTTCATCAGTCAATCTCCCAGCAAGGAATACTCCTCTCATGACCCATGGCTCACTTCTTCCACCACTCCTCCGCCTAGCAATCTCCCCCCGTCATAAAACGCCATCACCTGTCCGGCGACCAACGCCCGCTGCGGCCTTTCAAAACGAATCTTCACCCGCCCGTCTTCCAGATGATGTAAACCCGCCACTTCCGCCTTCGCCCGATACCTCGACTGCGCCTCCACCCGCCGCAAAGAACCGATCTCCTCATTGATTGAGGATAAATTTCCGGCCACGCATTCCCGCGAATAAAGACCCTCGCTATCCTCCCGGTCCCAACCGATCACCAACTGGTTCTCCGCCGCCCGTTTCCCAACCACAACATAAGCCATCCCCTCCCTCGGCGATGCCA
Organism: Akkermansiaceae bacterium; assembly: GCA_014379305.1. Taxonomy (GTDB): domain Bacteria; phylum Verrucomicrobiota; class Verrucomicrobiia; order Verrucomicrobiales; family Akkermansiaceae; genus Luteolibacter. The sequence goes on along the minus strand of JACMMB010000121.1, from coordinate 5,524 downwards.
CCCCGTGCCCCTTGCGCTGGCCGATGGTATGGAAATGCAAGCCCCGGTGTTCTCCCATCACCCTGCCCTCGAGATCCACGATTTCCCCCGGCTTATCCTTTAAATAATGCCCGAGGAAATCACTCATTTTCACCTGACCCAGAAAGCAAATGCCTTGGCTGTCTTTTTTTTCCGCCACCGGCAATCCGAACCTTCGCGCCACTTCCCGCACCTCCGGCTTGAGCATTTCTCCCGTCGGGAATCGCGCCAGATTCACTTGCTTCGCAGTCATCAGCGAGAGGAAATAACTCTGGTCCTTGTTGGGATCCGCCCCCCGCAAAATCGCTGCCTGCCCGTTGCCCAGCATCCGCCGCCTCGCGTAATGGCCCGTCCCCACCGCTTCGCAACCTTGGCCCAGCGCGTAATCGAGAAATACCCCGAATTTCATCTCCCGATTGCACCAGACATCCGGATTAGGCGTCAGCCCCTCCTCATACCCATTCACCAGATACTCCACGATTTTTTCCTTATATTGATCAATCAAATCGATCACCCGGAACTCAATCCCCAGCGTCCTCGCCACCGCATGCGCGTCCTCGATATCCTGCTCCCAAGGACAATCCCCCGGGATGCCCTCGGCATTCATCCAGTTTTTCATGTAGCCGCCCACTACCTCGTGCCCTTCCTGCACCAATAGCGCCGCCGCCACCGCACTATCCACTCCACCGGACAACCCGACCATCACCTTCGCCATGGAGACAGCGTCGGACTGGCGAATAACCTTTTCAAGACCCATGTCGCCAGGCTCGCTTTCCAAACTAAACTCTTGCAATCTCCACATTTTGATTTAATCCATGCTCAAGTGAATTGCCTCTTTAAGCTCATTCTCAGCTTCTGCATCCTCGCAGGACTGTCGGCGGGCATGGCTCACAAGGTCATTCACGGCAATCAGGACGAATGCACTTCCCACCATTCTTCGGAATCCGGAAGCCACTCCCATGACGATGGCGATAAAGACGGAAACTCTTCTCCGCATCACCACGATTGCTGCCACCTGCCGAGTGCCGACCAACCGCTCAGCGGCTTCTCCCTTCCCGTATCCTTCCACTCACTTCTTGTGGAAATTTCATCGGATCATTCTTTGGCCCCGGATTCTCCGGTTTTTGCCATGGATAAACCGCCGCTGATTTAAGCCTTCGTCCTTGGGTTCCGCTTTTTTCGCGGGACGACGCGCGTGCCGATTACCGCTCGCGCCTTCACTGCAGCAAGCGGGGTCTTCCCGGCATGCGCAGAATCGATTCCAACGACGATCTATTAACGACCCTTCATTCACGGTTCGTTTGCTTATTCAAAAATGAAATTTTTCTCAGCCATATTCCTGCTTACCCATGCCTTGGGATTGGAGTCTTTGCGTGCGGAACCCGTGGAAATCCTTTCCTACGCAAGCATCCCAGGCCGCATCCGCAGCAGCAATCCCACCCTCGCCGCCGCCCGCTACCGTATCAACGAAGCCATGGGTCGCATGAAGCAATCCGGGCACCTCGCCAACCCGAGCCTTGATACCGGCCTGGAGCACAACATCCAATCCGCCGAAGGTAGAATCGAAATCGGCTTTTCACAGAAATTTCCCCTGACCAATCGCCTCGCTTTGGAAAAGGAAATCACCCTTGCCGGAGTCGAAGCTGTCGAGGCTGAGGTTCGCGATGTCGAGCGCCTCCTCGCCGCTGAAGCCCGCTCCGAATTTGTCAAAGTGCTATCGATCCGCGAGCGCAAACAGCTTCTCGTAAAACAAAAGACCCTCGCCACCGAATTGTCGGGATTCATCTCCGATGCCTCCGCACGAGGTGAAATCTCAGCCCTCGATGCCGCCCAAGCCCGCCTCGCAGCGCTCAGGCTCACCACCGAAGAACGCCTGCTTGAAATCGAGGAAACCGCAGCTCTTGGAAAGCTTCGTCCTCTGGTCGGAATCTCCACCGCCGCGGGAGTCAGCCTCTCGGGAAATCTTCCTCCCATCGCCGTCCCTGGCATTGTCTCGGTGAATCGCCCGGATCTCAGTGCCGCGAAAATCAACCTCCGCGCCGCCGGTTCGGAAATCGCTCTCGAACAGGCACGTCGGAAAGACGATATCTACGCTTCCGTGTTTGCTGCGGGAGAGCGCACCGAAGATGCCCCCGATGGTCTTGAAAACGAAGGCATCATCGGCTTCAAACTCAGCATTCCGCTGCCCTTCTGGAACAACAACCAAGGCAGCATCGACGAAGCCACCGCCCGCCGCAGCCGCAAGGAACAGGAAGTCAAAGCCCTCATCCGCGATATCCGACATGAGAGTCAGACCGCCCTCACTGAAATGGAGCAATCGGCGGCCCTCATTGCCGAGCTGGATGAAAAACTCATCCCGCTCGCCACCGAGCAGACCGGCCTCCTTGAAGATGCCTATAAAAAAGGCCTCGGAGAACTGCAGGCAGTTCTCAATTCGCGCGAGCAATCGCTCGAACTCCTCGCTTCGAAAATCGATGCAGTCCGCGAGTTTCATCTCGCCCGCATCCGCTACCAAACCGCTCTCGGCAAACCTTGATTCCATCAATCATATGAAAACCATCATCTCCTTCCTCGTTCTCACCGCCGTCCTCCCCGCCGCCGATACCAACACCATCGTCCTGGACGAAACCGGCGTGAAAAACCTCCGTATCGAAACCGTCACCGTCGAGGAAACCGATTTCGAGGAAACATTTTTTTCCCTCGGCCATATCGAAGCCGTGCCGGCAAACATTTCCGCCGTGAGCAGCCGGATCTCAGGTCGCATCGTCGAACTCAGCGCCAACCCCGGCGATTACATCGAAGCCGGCCAGGAAGTCGCGAAAATCGAATCCCGCCAACCCGGCGATCCACCGCCGGTTATCTCCCTCAAAGCCCCTGCCGGCGGCCTCGTCACCAAACGCGTTGCCCGCCTCGGTGATCCGATAAATCCGGATTTGGCTTTGCTGGAAATCACCGACCTCACTGAAATGTATGCGATTGCCAAAATTCCCGAGCACCTCGCCGGGCAAATGAAAGCGGGCACCAAGGCCCACATCCGCATCATTGCCCTCCCCGAAGAAGAGGAATTCGTAGGCGAAATGATCCGCTTCGGCACCTCCGCGGACGAAGAAAGCGGGACTATCGACGCCATCTTTCTCCTGCCGAATCCAAGCCAGCGCCTGCGCTCCGAGATGCGCGCCGAGTTTTCCATCATTCTCAGCCAACGCCCCAATATCCTGAGCATTCCCCGCTCCGCGCTGCAGGGTGAAGCCAGCAACCGTTTCGTTTACGTCAAGCACTTCGACCTTCCCAATGCCTTTATCAAGGTCCCGGTAATCGTCGGAGAACTGAATGACCGTTTTGTGGAAATCATCAGCGGACTATTTCCCGCCGACGATGTTGTCACCCGCGGCGCGTATTCCCTCTCCTTTGCCGGCACCAGTAGCGTTTCTCTCAAGGAAGCCCTTGATGCCGCCCACGGCCACGAACACGCCGAAGACGGCTCCGAACTCACCGGCGATAAAAAACCAAAGCCTGCCCAGAACGGGAATGACGATCACGCCCACGAACCCCACACCAGCCCGCTTTGGAAATACGCCAGCATCGTGCTCTTCCTCTTACTCATCGCCTCCCTGTTCACCCGCAGCAAACATTCCGAAAAAGAAGCATGATCGCCACCAAATCACTTCCAAGGATTATGAAACCGCGCCCCGCTTCCTTCGAAATCGGTAACATTGCGCGTGACCACCGTCAGCCGGTGTTCCAGCGCGGTTGCGGCGAGCAGCAAATCCTGTTCAGGCAGTTGAGTCGTGGACAACAGCCGTCCCCAGCGGTCGGCGATCTCAATGGTGACGGGGAGAATGTTCTCCGCAAAATCCACCTGAATCGTCTCAAACCATCTTTCGATCGCATGGGCCTGCTTGGTATCAGAGCGGCGCTTGTCTTCGATGCCTCTGCGGATTTCCGCAAGGGTCACCACGCTCAAGGCACACAGGCCGGAGTCGTTGCCCATCGCCCATGCCTGCACACCGCGATTCGCCCGGTCACCCTTCCGCAACTCGGAAATGAAATTGGTGTCCAGCAGGTAACGCATCAGAATTCAACCTCGCGCCGCGCCCAGTTCCTGCGTTCACGCTCGAATTCAAAGTCAGGCGCGATTTCTCCCAACATCCGGATGTGGTCGAAGAGCGTGCGCTTTTCATCCGATTCTCCCGCTGCGGGTGCCAGTGCCTCCTGCAAAATGCGGCGGTGCTCTTCTTCTGCGGAAACCCCATGTTCCGCAGCGCGCTGCTTCAGCGTCTTTGCCAACGCTTCTGAAATGTTTCTCACCAGCAACTGAGCCATGCGCGAATATACGCTATCAACGCTATCAACCGTCAATAAAATTTCCTCATGCTGAACAAAATGATCACCTGGTCGCTCGCCAATCGCGCGATCGTTATCGCGGTTTCCATCCTCGTGATGGTGCTGGGACTCCGGACAGCCACGCAGCTTCCGGTCGAGGTCCTTCCTGATCTGACCAAGCCAACCGTGATGATCCTGATCGAGGCACCCGGGCTGTCTCCTGAGGAAGTCGAAACCCAGATCACCGTCCCGATAGAAAGCGCCCTGATGGGTGTCGCCGGTCTCACCCGCCTGCGCTCGAATTCCGATGTCGCCTTGTCCCTCGTTTACGCCGAATTCGATTGGGACACCGATATCTACCGCGCCCGCGTTCTGGTTCAGGAACGGCTTCAATCCGCTCGCGAACAGCTCCCTGCCGGTATCGAGCCGTTCATGACACCGGTTGCCTCGCTGATGGGGGAAATCCTGCTTGTCGGTGTCCGCTGCACCATTCCGGAAGGGGAACCCGGCTACATGGCCCCCAGCGAAGTGCGGACCTTGGCGGATTGGACCATCAAGCGACGCCTGCAAGGCATCTCCGGCATCGCTGAAATTCTGAACATGGGCGGCGGAGTGCGCCAGATTGAAATCCAGCCGGATCCCAACCGGATGCTTGCGAACAAGGTGAGTTTTGAGGAACTCGAAAGCGCAGCCCGAAACGCCGCCACCCGTAGCTCCGGCGGCTTCCTGAACTCCGGCCCTACCGAAATCACCGTCCGCAATCTCGCCATGACGGTGCAACTCGATGACATCTCCAAAACCGCTATAAAAAAAATCAACGACCGCCCCATCTCCATCGGCGATGTCGCCCGCGTCGTCTGGGGCATCGAGCCGATGCGCGGCGATGCAACCATCAGCCAGTCTCCGGAAAAATCTCCCACCTACGGCGTCATCATGTCGATTACCAACGCGCAGGGCGTGGATACCCGCAAGCTGACCGGGGAGATCAAAGCCGCTCTGGATAACCTCAACTCCGGCCTCCCCTCCGGCGTCGAAACCACCACCCTCTTCCAACAAAAGGACTTTATCGACCACGCCATCGGCAACCTCACCGAAGCGATTCGCGACGGTGCCATCATGGTCACCATCATCCTCTTCCTTTTCCTGCTCAATTTCCGCACCACCTTCATCACCCTCATGGCCA
>JACMMB010000120.1 GCA_014379305.1 Akkermansiaceae bacterium | reverse complement strand
TCACGGCATTGCAAACGTATGGCATGATCGTCGCCGACAATGGTCTTGAATGGTGCATCTCCGTCGCCCCGGACGAACGTATTCCCGAGCTACACGAAGAGTTGCGCCGCGTGAAAGGTTCGGACTTTGAGGTGGTGCGGAAACCATAAAAAAGCCGCGAGGAAAGTTCCCGCAGCTTTCATCGAATCTAATTTAGCAGAAGACTAAGCCAGTCCGTTCAATGGCCTTGGCATTGGCTTTTCCTTTTTACGCAACGCCCGGCGCATTTTAGTTAAAGCCGAATTCTGCAGTTGGCGAATGCGCTCGCGGGTGACTCCGAATTCACGGCCAACCTCTTCAAGTGTCAGGGCCTTGCGACCGTTTAGACCGAAGCGTTCATCGATAATTCTACGCTCGCGGTCATCTAAGACCGCAAGCAGACCATCAATTTCTCCATGCAGATTTTTGTCGGTCAGCATATCAAGCGGATTCTCGGCTCTTTCGTCGCTGATGATTTCGCCATATTCAGTGGATTCACCATCATTGATCGGCGCATCAAGTGAAGTCGGACGTTGTGATGCCTGTTTCAGCATTGCCAGCTTGCGTCTCGGAAGTCCGACCTCGTCAGCGAGTTCTTCATCGGAAGGTTCGCGGCCCAGTGCTTCTCCGAGCATGGAGGAGATACGGCGCATTTTGGCGATCTTATCCACCATGTGCACAGGGAGCCGGATGGTCTTGGATTGGTTGGCGAGTGCTCGTTTGATCGATTGCTTTATCCACCAAGCGGCATAGGTCGATAGCTTGCCTCCTTTTTCAGGATCGAAACGCTCCACTGCCTTCATGAGACCGATATTTCCCTCGGAAATTAGATCCATAACCGGAAGTCCATAATTGGAATAATCCTGGGCGATTTTTACCACAAGGCGCAGATTCGCACGGATCATGTGAGTTCTGGCATCTTGGTCGCCGTTTTTAATCCGGTCGGCCAAGGTGATTTCCTCTTCAATCGTAAGAAGCGGAGTTTTGGAAATCTCGCGAAGATAAAGTTTGAGACTGGAATCGGTTTCGTAAGACATGGTTTCTTCGTTGTTAATTGATTATCTACTTAGTAAACGCTGCAGCGGCGCACTTTATTTCTTTTTTCGTCAATTTCCAGAAATATCACAAACGATTTATGTAAATCGTTTGTCGAAATGTTACACGCAGCATCAATCATGCCGCTTTCCATAATCTATATATAATTACCTGTTTATGAACAAGTTATAAGAATAACAGATCGTCGCTATCCTATTTTTTATAGGGTCTTAGGTAGGAGAGATGGGTCTGTAGGCGGATGATACCCGCCTCTCCTTGATTGGATGGCAGGGAGCTTGGTCCTCAAAGATCTATGCCTGATGCTCGAATTCCCAACGGCGTTTTATTTTGGCAAGGGGTCTTAGGGGGAATAGTCTGGTTGTGGAAAACCAGAGATTATGTCACTCGATAAAATTACCCGGAAACTTCAGGAGGGGCTGCAGGCGGCCCAGCGGCTTGCTTCGAAATCGGCTCATGCGGAGCTGAAGAGCGGGCATGTGCTGTTGGCTTTGTTGCAGCAGGAGGGTGGGATTGCGGTGCCGATTTTACAAAAGGCGGGGGTGGATGTGGGGATGCTGAAGGTGGCGGCGGCGGCGGCTTTGGAGCGGGAACCCAGTGTGCAGGGGGCATCGAACCAGCCGCAAATGAGTGCGGGGCTGCGTGCGACTCTGGAGGCGGCGGACAAGGCGCGGGAGGGGCTGGGGGATGATTATTTATCGGTGGAGCATTTTCTTTTGGGATCGCTGAAAGGAGACTCGCCGGCGGGGAAGCTGCTGAAGGATGCGGGAATGGATGAGAAGAAGGCGGAGGCGGCGGTCAAGGAGGTGCGGGGAGCGCAGAAGGTGACGGATGAGAACCCGGAAGGGAAATACCAGACGCTGGAGAAGTACGGGACGGATCTGACGGCGCGGGCGCGGGCGGGGAAGATTGATCCGGTGATCGGGCGGGATCATGAGATCCGGCGGGTGCTGCAGGTACTTTCCCGGCGGACGAAGAATAATCCGGTGCTGATCGGCGAGCCGGGGGTGGGGAAGACGGCGATTGTGGAGGGGCTGGCGCGGCGGATTGTTTCCGGAGATGTGCCGGACTCGATGAAAAACAAGCGGGTGATTACGATTGATCTCGGCGGGATGCTGGCGGGGGCGAAGTATCGGGGCGAGTTTGAGGATCGCTTGAAGGCGTTTCTGAAAGAGGTGACGGATGCGGAGGGGAAGGTGATTTTATTTATCGATGAGCTGCACACGATCGTGGGTGCGGGGGCGAGCGAGGGGGCGGTGGATGCCTCGAATTTGCTGAAACCGCAGCTTGCGCGGGGAGAGCTGCATACGATCGGGGCGACGACGCTGGATGAGTATCGGAAGTATATCGAGAAGGATGCGGCGCTGGAGCGGAGGTTTCAGCCGGTGATGGTGGGGGAGCCATCGGTGGAGGATACGATTGCGATTTTACGGGGACTCAAAGAGCGCTATGAGGTGCATCACGGGGTGCGGATCCAGGATGGGGCGATTGTGGCGGCGGCGGTGATGTCGGATCGATATATTTCGGACCGGTTTCTGCCGGACAAGGCGGTGGATCTGATCGATGAGGCTTCGGCGCGGCTGAAGATCGAACTGGACTCGATGCCGACGGAGATCGATGTGCTGGAGCGGCAGATCATGCAGCTGGAGATGGAGAAGAAGGCGCTGGAGAAGGAGACGGACAAGGCCTCGCAGGTGCGGCTGGCAAAGGTGAAGGAAGAGCAGGCGAATTTGCGCGAGGAGTCATCGGGGATGATGGCGCAGTGGCGGAATGAAAAGGAGATTATCGATCATGTCAGGGTGGCGCAGGAACGGATCGAGACGCTGAAGGGGGAAGCGGAAAGGGCGCAGCGGATTGGGGATTTGACGCGGGCGTCGCAGATTACTTATGGGGATTTGCCGGATGCAGGGGCCGCACTGGCGGATGCGCAGGAGGAGCTTGGACTGTTACAAAAGAACGGTGCGATGCTGAAGGAGGAGGTGACGGAGGAAGATATCGCGCGGGTGGTTTCCTCGTGGACGGGGATTCCGGTGAGCCGGCTGCAAGAGGGCGAGAAGCAGAAGCTGGTCTCGATGGAGGCGCGGCTGGGGGATCGCGTGGTGGGCCAGAAGAAAGCGATCAAGGCGGTGGCGAATGCGGTCCGGCGGGCGCGGGCCGGGCTACAGGATGAGAATCGCCCGATCGGGTCGTTTCTTTTCCTCGGGCCGACGGGAGTCGGGAAGACGGAGCTGTCCAAGGCCCTGGCGGAGTTTCTATTTGATGATGAGGGGGCGATGGTGAGGATCGATATGTCGGAATATATGGAGAAACACAGCGTTTCACGGCTGATCGGGGCACCGCCTGGGTATGTGGGCTATGATCAGGGCGGACAGCTTTCGGAGCATGTGCGGCGCAAGCCGTATTCGGTGGTATTGTTCGATGAGATTGAGAAGGCGCATCCGGACGTTTTCAATGTGCTGTTGCAGGTGTTGGACGATGGCCGGATTACCGACGGGCAGGGGCGGACGGTGGATTTCCGAAATACCGTGCTGATCATGACCTCGAATATCGGCTCACAGCATATTCTGCATGAGGAGAATTGGGAGCAGCGGGAGGCGATGGTGAATGAGGCGCTGAAGGGACATTTCAGGCCGGAGTTTCTCAATCGAATCGATGAGATCATCATTTTTGATCGGCTGGATCGGAAGGATCTGACGAAGATTGTGGATCTGCAATTGGAGCGGGTGCGGAAGCGGCTGGCGAAGCAGGGGCTCGGGCTGGCGTTGTCCGAGGAGGCGAAGGAGTTTTTGGGGAACCAAGGGTATGATCCGGTTTATGGGGCACGACCGTTGAAGCGGGCGATTCAGCAGCATTTGCTTGATCCGCTTTCGCTGGATGTGCTGGAGGGGAAGTTTGTAGATGGGGATGTGATCCGCGGCGATGTGGAGGAGGGCAGGATGGTGTTTCAGAAATAGAGTGGAGTTAAAAGGCTGATCAGGCCTCTTCGTGCTCCATTTCGATGGCGGTGCGGCGCTCGATGGTGATTCGGGAAAGAAGGTGATCCTGACGGACGACGAACTGATTGAGTTTCATCAGTTCCAGGATGGCGAGGAAGGTGACGATGACTTCGGCTTTTGTGGTGGCCGTCTGAAAGAGGGTATCAAACGAGAGTGCCTCGCCGGGGCGGAAACGATCAAGGAGGAATTCTATTTTGTCTGTGACGGTAAAGCGATCGTCAATGATATCGCCGAAATCATGTGACTCCTCGAAGCGTTTGAGAACGTTCTGAAACGCGCGGATGAGATCGAAAATGGAAATTTCAGCGAGGGTCGGGGGTGCCTGGGCGGGTTTTTCCGAGGGATCGGGCTGATGGGCGAAGCGGCCTTGTTGCTCGAGTTCGCGGACCGAAAGGAAGCCGGCGGCGTCCTTGAACTTCTTGTATTCGATGAGCTGGCGGATGAGTTCCCAACGCGGGTCGTCATCTTCGGTGTCCTCCTCCGGCGGTTGTTCGGTGCGGGGGAGCAGGGTGCGGGATTTCAGATACATCAGGTTCGCGGCCATGACAATGAACTCGGATGCGAGGTCGATGTTGAGGAGTTTGAAGGTGTTGATGTAGTCGAGATACTGCCTGGTGATGCGTTCGATGGAAATGGCATGAATATCGAGCTCGTCCTTTTTGATAAGGTAAAGGAGGAGATCGAGAGGGCCTTCGAAGATTTCCAAGCGGACTTTGTAGTCGGATGTATCCAAGGATTTTGTAAGAGTTACGGGATGAGTGGTTACGGTATGAAAAGTTTCTTCTCGCAAGATTCGATCACGGTGGGTTTTATGTGCCGCGAGCATGAGTGGACAGCCTGAATCAGAGCAATTGCAAAACTTTTACGAGCGCTTGGGCCAGTGGGTCTCCAGCCAGGGATTTTGGTTTCAGCTCAGATATTCGTTTTCGGGTGGCGGTGCAAAAGGGGCTCTGACGTTTCATTTGATGAAGCTGATAGCGCGGGTTGGATTTTTCCTTCTGATCGGGGCAATTGCAGTATGGTTTTTCCTAGTCCGGCAATCCGGCACGCAGAGATATACGGCCGGGCTTGAGGAGGGGCTGAAAGAGAAACTCGCTGCCGAGGAAATCGTATTGAGAGGCTTCTCACGGCAAAAGGGCGAATTTTATATAAGCCGCTTTGCGATGACCGGGGGGGAGAAGACGTTTTTCTCCAGTATGGAAATCAGAAATCTCAAGTGCCGGATCGGACTTTTGAATGCTTTCACCAAGGAGTGGGATCCGGGATTGATACAAATTTCGAGAGCGGATGTCGATTTGCGCGCTGGTGCGGATTCAAAGGAGGCGGCGGAATCGATGGCGAAGGTATTGTTTCAGGAAACCGGCAGGCTGAAGTTGGATGCGTTCGATGTGAAGGACATGACTCTGAGATGGGGTTATTCCGAAAGGACGCGGGGGACTATCGTTGGGAGCAAAATGAGAGTTCAGCGGGTTGCCGATAAGTGGAAGCTCGTTTTCAGAGGCGGCACATTTTCACAGAACTGGCTTAAGAGGCTTGCGATCGAGGAGCTGATCGTGGTTTTCGGTAAAGATGGAATTGTATTTGAGAAAGCGGTTTTCAAGAAAGGCCAGGGCTATGTTTCGCTGACCGATTTGAAAGTGATAGCCGGAGAAAGGCCCGATGTGACGGGTAAAATGAATTTACGGAAAATGGATGTCTCGGGAATGGTGCCTGTGGCTGCGAGGAATTTTATCGAGGGAACGGTTTCTGGAGAATTCAAGGTGTTTGGCTCAACGAATTCGAGTGAGGGAATCGGGTATGAGGGAGATGTAGTTCTCAATGGTGAGGATGTGTTGGTTTTGCGGGACCGGGTCCACTTGTTGCGAGCCCTGAGCGTGGTAGATGCTTTTAACAACTATCGGCGATTGAATTTCAAGGAGGGGGTGTTTCATCTCAAAACGCATGGAGGCAAGCTTGAGGTGACTAATCTGGATATGAAGGCGGGCGATTTGTTTTCCATGAAAGGAAATATGAAGGTAAGGCTGCCTACCGAGGAGGAGGCGAAAAATTTAACCACCGAGGGGCAAGCCGAGCCTGACTCGGATGCGATTCTTAGCGACGAGGAGCTTGAGGGGCGGATCAATCTTTCGTTGGCAAATGCGGCTAAAGACACTTCAGGGAAAGGTGGTATTGGATTTGAGAAGTCTGCGGATGATAGCCTGTTCGCGCGGCTCGGCGTGAGCATAGAAAACCGGGCGCTTGAGGAGCAGGGTGCCGAGAGATTGTCCCGAACCCTGCGCTATGAAGGGGAATACACGATCAGTCTGCCGAAGGAGGCATTTGCCAGATCTCCTCAGCTGGCGGAAATGTATCCGCTGGATACAGACTCGGGTAGAATCGCGATGAAAGTGCCGATTGAGGGGGTTTTGTATGATTTGACGATCAAGCAGGCGGAAGAGATTTATAAGAAGGGAACCAGGTAGCCGGTGCGTTTTCACCATCTGAAGACCAGGGGAGGCACAATGATTCGCACGTTGCCCGGGCCGTTATTCTCACTTTCCTCGATGGCGGTGACCAGATTGTTGGTGAATTCTATAGTGGTCTTGCCGGTTTCTTCCCGGGTCACATGAGACAGTTGGCGATAGGCTTGGCCTGAGACTGGTTCGATGCGGGTGATATAGTGTTTGATATCCTTATAGTCGATGAATTCCCAAGTGCCGGCATCTCCCTTTGAATTGCGACGATGTGAAGTCTTGGTAGGTTTGCCGCGCGATTGCGAAACCTCATCAAGGGTCATGCCGATGGCCAACTGTCCATTGGCAATTATTTCGTTCACGGCAATCTGCCGGTCATAGAGTTCCTTGAGTTTTATAACGAAATCCTCTTCGCCATGTGAGAATGCCCAAGGGGCGACCCAGCCCGCGATGCCATTGCGGGTTCCTTGGCCACGCACTCGATAGACTTTATCAGTCATGCCTTCCAAGATGACGACTTGGTCGGCTTTTAGATAACCAAGACGATGCTTTCCTTCCTTATCGGAAAAAACCGGGCCTTCTTTGACCACATTGAGTTTAATAGGGGGATCGACGATTTCTTCGAGATAGATGACATCAGGATCCGAGTTGAGCAGCGATTTTCTGTCCGGCTTGGATTCGACATGCGGGATCATCACAAATAGTGAGATGGCGCAGGTGAGAAGGATTTCTTTCATTACTATAACCTAGGGAAAACTATTGATTGGTCAATCCTCCGTTGAAGTCATCCTGGCCCGGATTGGGTTTCATAACCAACTGGCTGGATATTCCAAATCCAATCATGGGTTGGTAAAAAAGCTTTTCATGGTCGGGGCAGAAATCACAATCTCCCGTATGCCTCGCGATCATCCGTTCCAGCTGCTTTTCGAAACATTTGGGAAACTACCCGAGGCACATGCGGATTTGGTGAACAGTGGCGCAAGGGAGAAGCTGAACGGGTGGCTGGATGTTCCACTGGAAAAGCAAGGACACTGTATTCTCTTGAAAGCTCCCAGAGCGGGGCACGGCAAGACCCATCTGCTGACCCGCCTTCAGCACCAGTTCGGCGGAACTCACGAATTCATCCCCATTCACGCTATTGGCGCGAGCAGGATTGATGCCGCGACCGTGCTGGACGATTCCTTGAGACGTTTGGTCAGGGGGCTTCCCGCTGCCGGTGGCCTCACGGTTTTGGATTTGGTTGCAAGGAGGCTTTTTTCAGCGTCTTTGCAGCCGTTGGTGAGATCGGGCGAGGTGCCTTGCCAGGATAGGGAGGGAGCTTTGACCGCATTGCGGACCCGGCCGATAGAGACATTTGATTTCCATCATCCAAGCGCGGTGACAGCGCATTGGGCGCGGGAGAATTTCGAGTTGCTGGGACCTCGTTTGGCGCTGGAGCTTTCCCAGAGAAACGGGCTTTCGCTACGGGAAGTCTCGTTCTGGGTAGATGCGCTGTTCAGGTTTGCGGCCACTCCGATCGATAATCCAAGTCGGGTGCGGGTTTTGGCGGAGACTGTTTTCGGGGACTATTCCGCTGAGGCTGCGGCACATGAGCGGTTGATTTCGCTGCTGGGTTTACTGACCACTTTGATGCGGGTCATTCTGGTGGCTGATGAGCTTGAGGGGTTCTCCGCAGAAGAAACCGCAGCGCTTAAGTTTGCTTCTTTCCTTGGATCAATAAGACAGTCGGTGAATAGGATTGAGGTAATCATTTCGATCAATCAGGATGTTTGGGAAAGTGCTTTTCTTCCCCGTTTGAG
>JACMMB010000119.1 GCA_014379305.1 Akkermansiaceae bacterium | reverse complement strand
ATGTTCCAGATGCCGGCTTTTTGGCAGGTATCGATGACCTCGACAATGTGTTGATACTCCACATTGCCGTCACCGCGGATCCGGATCGCCTGATTTTCAAACTGGGCGGCGATCGTCGCGAGCTTTTCGTACAACTGCTCGAGATCGACGGTGGCTCCTTCGATACGGATGGTTCCATCATCGAGGATATTGATGACGATCTCGCCGCGCTGGCGCTCCGGCTCCGCCCCTTCCTGAGCCGTTGGCACGGATACCGAGAGTTCGGTTTCGGATTGGGAAAACTGCCAGGAGATGATGAAAAAGGCGAGCAACAGGAACAGCACGTCGATCATCGGCACGAGATTCATGGGTGCCGGAGCCGGCAGGTGGCGATTGAATTTCATGTATCGATTTTCAAATTCCGTGAAGATCCGGGCGTTCGGCGCCGAGTGGCGATGGGGTCGGCATGGCGAAGTCATCGCCACGCGCGCGGCTTTGGGAAAGATAGCCTGGAGCGGCGGGCTGGCGATCGATCTGGCCGTTCAGGATGGCCATGAGGTGTGCGGCCGCAGCCTCCAGCTCGGCAATGTGGCGAAACACGCGGCCGCGGAAAAGTGAGTAAAATGTCAGTGCCGGTATGGCGATGATGAGGCCGGAGGCGGTGGCGACCAGAGCCTCGGATACTCCGGCGGCAAGCTCCATCTGGCGGACGCCCTGGGCACTGCCACCGGAAATGTGGATGAAGGATTTGATCATTCCCAGGACCGTCCCGAGGAGGCCGACCATCGGTGCGATCGCGGCAATGTCGGCCAGATACGTGATCCGGGAAGTCAGCGTGCCCGCCTGGCGGGAGCCCTCGGCCTCCGCGATGCTGCGGACTTCCATGAAGGGCGCGGACGGATTTTTCGTGAGGAAATCGAGGGCTTTCTGGGTAATCCGCGAGATGCACTCGTTCTGCTTGTGACAGTAGGCGATGAGGCCGTGGTAATCGCGGCGGCGGATCATGACCTCCGCGGCGTTCATGAATTTATCGCTGACGACCGCGTTGCGCCGGATGGTTACGAGGAATAGCAGAATGAAAATGACCAGGATGATTGAAAGCAGCAGCAGGGGATACATCGCAATGCCCCCGGAGGCGAAAATCTCAAGGAAGTTTTTCTCCGCAGGTGTGCCGGCGGCGGAGGCGGAGTATGCTGCATCCTGCGCGGAGGCGTTGATGATACCGCAGCACATCGCTGCGGTTGAGAAGGTGAGGCACTTCATTTAATTCAGATCAGTGTAACGTCTGGCATAGCCTTTGCAAGCATTGGGAACTTAGCGCGGGATACGGAAAATACGCAGGCAGCAGGCCGGAGTTTTCCAGAAGTTGCTTCAGGATGTGAAACCCATTTCAGCCTTACTGGATTGGAGCGAGCAATCGCGAAACGCGGGACGCAAGCCGGAAGGAGAACGGTTTTTTGGCCAATTCCCTGGGTTTGATTTCCGTGGAGTTTGAGAAGTCGGTTTCAAACATTTCCCGCATCCCGGTGGCGAAATCCTTGTCTTTAACCGCCAGGATGATTTCGAAGTTCAAGCGGAAGGAGCGGTTGTCCATGTTTGCGGAGCCGACGATGGAAAATTCGTTATCGATGAGCATGGTTTTCTGGTGCAGGAAGCCTTTTTGAAAGCGGTAGGCACGAATTCCGGCTTCCTGAATCTCGTCCAAATACGAAGCCGATGAGTAATACACCAAGGTGCTGTCGTTGATTCCGGGGACGATGATGCGGACATCCACGCCACGCATTGCGGCAAGTTTAAGGGCCGAGATGATCTGATCATCAGGGACAAAATACGGGGTGGCGATCCAAAGCCGCTCCTTGGCGCTATTGATCGCCGCGAGGAAAAAAAGTCCGCAGGTTTCCATCGAATCAGCGGGGCCGGTCGGCAGGCAGAGAACGGTTGATTGGCCATTTTCATCGCTGGGCCTGGCAGTCCAATCGAGATCCTCGGGAACGACTCCCGCCGCCCAATACCAGTCCTCGGCGAAGGGTAGCTGGAGCATCATGGCGGCCGGGCCGGAGACGCGCATGTGGGTATCGCGCCAGGGAGTGAGTTTCTCGTGCTTGCCAAGATATTCCCCGCCGATGTTCAGGCCGCCCGAGAAACCGATTTTGCCATCAATGACCAGAATCTTGCGGTGATTGCGGAAGTTAAGCTGATACTTGCGGCCATCGCGTTGGTTGGTGGAAAACGGGGTTATCTCGACCCCGGCGGCCGCAAGCTCGCTCACGAATTTCTTATCGAGGCCGAGGGAGCCGATTTCGTCGTAAAGCACCCGCACTTTCACTCCGGCCCTGGCTTTGGCGATGAGGCTGCGCTGGAACTTTCGGGCCGTCGTATCGTGGCGGAGGATATAAGTTTGAAAGAGGATATATTTTTCGGCCCCATCGATGGCTTGGAGCATGGAGGCGAAGGTTTCTTCGCCGTCGATGAGCAGTTCCGTGTGGTTCTGTTTCGTGAAACTGAAATTTGCCAGCGATTCCAGCATTTTTCCGAGCGGATCAACCGGATCGTCACGAAGCCCGCTGGAGGCGATGGACTTGCCGATTTTCATACGAATGGGTTCGAACTTCTCCGCATTCAGCCGGCGCACCGCCTGATAGCTATCGAATTCAGTATGACCGAAAATCCAGTAGGCGGGGACGGCGGCGTAGGGAAAGAGGTTCAGTGAAATCGCCCAAGCGACCGCGCCTTGGGGAGTGCGGGTCTGCATGATTGCCTCCACCGAGGTGAGTCCTCCGGCGATGTGTGCGAGAATCACGAAAGCGGCGATGATTCGACGGCGGCGGCGTCTGTAATAAACGCGGATTCTGGAGAATTTTCTGGCGCGTGGATTTTCAGGCTGAGGTTGATCGGAAGCTGTCATTTAGTGCGGATGTTTATGCCACAGGTTTTGCCGCCTGTCGCCAAGGGCAAAGAAATCCGGGATGGACCGGCTTCAAAATAATCATTGTAGGAATATCCTGATGTCGGTGAACTGAACCCACCGATGATCGATTTCAGCCACCAGCGCAGCGTATGGGAATCGCTGCAAGAATACGGCCGCGGGATTGCGGGTGGGCTGATGTTTTCGGTGCCTCTGCTTTTCACCATGGAAGTATGGTGGGCGGGTTTTCTAATCCATCCTTGGAGGATGCTTCTGTATGTTCTTGTAACCTACGGATTGCTGCTGCTTTACAATCGTTTTGCAGGCCTCCGCAGGGACGCATCCTGGTGGGAAGTGGCGATTGACTCGGTTGAGGAAATTGGAATCGGTCTTGTGTTGAGTGCCTTGATATTGTGGCTGACCGGTCGGATTTCCGGCGAGTCGCAGTGGCTGGAAAACCTCGGGAAGATCGTAATGGAAGGCATGACCATCGCGATCGGTGTCTCGGTGGGCACGGCGCATCTGGGAGGATCGGAAGGTGAGGATAGCGGAAAAAGCGAGGCTCCGGAGTCGGGAAGTAAATATCTGGCTCAAGTTGCGGTCGCCTTCTGCGGAGCCGTGCTTTTCGCCGCGACGATGGCGCCGACGGAGGAGGTTGTGATGCTGGCAATAGAGATCCCGCCTTTACGCCTGCTCACGATCGCGTTGATGACTCTGCTGCTGGTGTGGCTGATTCTGCATTTCTCGGATTTCAGGGGTGCGAAAAAACATGTGGATGCTGAATCGCTCGCATTAAGAACAAGGGGAATTGTCACTACGTATGCGGTCGCTCTATTCGCCTCGGCTGGCTCGCTATGGTTTTTTGGGCAATTTGACGGTGAAACAATGGGAGTTTGCTTGTCGAGTGTTGTGATTCTGGGGTTTCCTGCTGCTTTGGGAGCCTCCGCAGGAAGGCTGTTGCTCCAAGTCTCCTGATGAAATGTCTAAAGGAAAACCGTTATGAATGATCCCGAAACCAATCACAAGAACCCGCTCGAATGGTGCGTTTTCGGGGTCAGTCTGTTGGTTACAATCGGAACTATCGGCTATCTCATTGTCGGCGCGCTGCAACGCAAGTCAGGCCCGCCGGTGCTTGAAGTGAACTTGGGAAAGGCAACTGCCGCGGACTCATGGGTCAGAGTTCCGGTTTCTGTTAAAAACAGCGGTCATAGTGTCGCGGCAGGCGTTGAAGTCCAGGTTGCCGCAATGGATGGATCGTCTCATCAGTCGGCGACTCTAAAACTCGACTTTATCCCGATTGACGCGGAACGCCACGGGGCGGTGCTGTTCAAAGCGGGAATCGATCCTACGACGTTGAAGTGCGAGGTCATCGGTTACCAGAATCCCTGAATTGGGGTATGGCGGAGGCGACCTTCAGCCCGTCCAGAGCAGCGGAAACGATACCGCCGGCGTAGCCAGCACCTTCGCCGCAGGGGTAGAGGTTTCGGATTTCAGGATGTTGCAGGCTTTGCGCATCACGGGGAATCCGGAGAGGTGATGAGGTGCGGGTTTCGAAGCCAAGCAGCAGCGCTTCGGAGGAGGCGTAGTTTACGATCTGGCGATCAAATAGCTTCATGCCTTGGCGAATGCGGGCGGTAACGGGCTTTGCCAGCAGCTCGTGAAGGGGGGCCGGGTGCAAGCCGGGAAAGTACGATGTTTCCGGTAGATCTGCGGAAATTTTTCCGGCGAGGTAATCGGCTGCGCGTTGGGCGGGGGCGATCTGCCCGAATTCCTTGTTTCCACCGGCGACTTTCGCCGAGCGCTCAAGGCTCTCCTGAAATGCGATGCCCGCCATGATGCCGTGCCGGGGAATCAAATGGGCGATATCCCCTTCTTCAATCGTGGTGACGAGGCCGGAGTTGGCGAAAGGGGAGTCGCGACGGGAGAGGGACATCCCGTTGACGACGATTTGGTCGTTCGCCGTTGCCGCCGGAACGATCCACCCGCCGGGGCACATGCAGAAAGAATGGACGCCCCGATCATCGATTTTGGTGGCGAGACGGTAACGGGCGGCGGGAAGCAAAGGGTGGCGTGCTTGTCCTTCCGCGAGGTGGTATTGGCGATGGTCGATAAAGGGCTGCGGGTGCTCAATGCGGAAGCCGATGGCAAAAGCTTTATGTTCCATCAGGATTTTCCTATCAGCGAGGAGCTGATAAATATCGCGGGCGGAATGACCGGTAGCGAGAATCGTAGCGTCAGCGGGAAATTCACGGCCATCAGCGGTGGTGACTCCTTCAATCTGGTGATTTTTTATGAGCAAACCGGTGACTTTTGCTTGGAAATGGACTTCGCCGCCATGGTTGAGAATGGACTGGCGGAGATCCTTGACGACGTTTGGAAGCAGATTTGATCCGATATGTGGATGGGCGTCGGTGAGTATTTGTTCCGGCGCGCCGTGGGCGACAAGGATGCGGTAGATCTCAGCAACCGGACCGCGCTTGGTCGCTCTGGTATAGAGTTTGCCATCGGAAAAAGTGCCGGCTCCGCCTTCGCCGAAACAGTAATTCGAGTCCTCGATCACCTTTCCCTCGCGGAGTATAGGTGCGAGATCGAAGCGGCGGGCGGAAGCGTCTTTCCCACGTTCAAGGATGATGGGTTTGTTGCCAAGTTCGAGGCATCGAAGCGCGGCAAATAGACCGGCAGGACCGGCGCCAATGATGAGGACGCGCTTTGCTTTTTTGGAAAGCGATGGTGCCGTCCATACGGGCTTTGGATCATCGGGAAGCGGTTCATCGACAGCGACCTCCAGCCGAAGTTGAACTTTTACGAGCCGCTGGCGTGCATCAATGGAGTGCTTTCGGAGCTTCACACCCTGGATCCGGGTTGGCTCGATATTCAACACCCCGGCGATTGCGTTTTTGCGCGCCTCGGCGTTTTCCGATAGTTCCAGCGGGAGAACGATGTCGAGAGTGTGAAACATTCCCGCCATTTCCTATATGGGCCGCTTCTCACCCTGATCATTCACCGAGACGAAGGTGATGTGAGTGGTGAAAATGGGGTTGGTCGGAGAGTTTTTTTCGTCAGTCACCACGACTTGATATGTGACGGAGGTTTTTCCTTTTCGGGATTGCCGGCAGTTGATTTTGAGAATGCTGCCATCGCGAACCCCGTGGCGAAACTCGACTTTATCAAGTGCGATGGTGACGAGCTGGCAGTGGGGGAATTCGATGGAAGCGGCGATCCAAGCGGCTTCGTCGACCCAGGAAAGCAGACGGCCACCGAAGAGTGAGCCATAGTGATTGAGATCGCCGGGAAGGACTAAATGGTGGGTATCCATCTCCGGAATTACCATTTTCGGCGTTTGCCGTCCTTATAAAAGGAACTATCAACGGAGTATTGGCCCGCACCGGCGAGAAGAATGGCGACGGCGGGAAGCAAATACATAATGGCCAGCTCTTTTGCGACAAGCACCTTGGGAGGCGCATAGAAAAACGGTTGGGAATGCAGAACATCGAAGGCCGCGACGGTCATTGCAAAGGCTAGAATGAAAGCGGCGGGGCGGGTGCATAGTCCGATGACGATCAAAGCCGGCGCAAGGACTTCGGCACCAATTGTCGCAATCAGGCTGACCGGCGGAGACATGTATTTCAGGGGGAAAAAGTCCGGCACGGGAAACTTGTCCTTGAGGGTTGCGAAGTTCTGGATTTTCGACAGGCCGTGGCCGATCAGGATCATCAAACCGATGGTGATACGCAGGAAAACCAGCGCGAGGGAGGCGGTGGCATCACGAGTGCCGCAATCGAAAAAGAATTTTTTCATGAATCGGAAGTCTGGGGATTTTTCGCGGATATGCTGATCCGTTTCAGCCGGTCATCGCCGGAAGGGGATGAGGCCATGATATTGCCATCCTCCGCAATCACGTTATATGCAAGTCGTCTATAATATGCGTTGAGGGGTCGCATGCGGTAGGTTTTGCCCTGTGATTTGACCAACTCGATCATCTCCCGCACCTCGTCCTGAAGGTGGTCTTCCTGCATCGAGCGGAAGTGTTCGCAATCCACTTTGATGCGCACGGCGTCCGGCATCTGGCGGCGGAGGATGCGGTTGACGAGATATTGGATATCGTCAAGGCGATCACCGTCGGTGCCGATGATGGCGTCTTTCTCCGAGGAAAAAATCTGCAGGCAGGGACCATCCGGCGTATCCTGCACTTCGATTTCAGCGGCAAGGCCAAGATGCCCCAGCATGGCATCGAGAATTTTTCCGGCAAGTGCGGCGGCGGTCATAGGGGGATTCTAGCGGAAAGCGGCTATGGGTCAACTTTCGCGCCTTTTATATTGTAGCGCCGGAGTCCGCGACCGAAAATTGTCGCCATGACTAACATTCCCTGGACCAAAATTCTCTCGATCACGCCCTTCGATCTGGTGAAGGTTTTACTCACGGCTGGAATCATCCTGGTGGTTAACAAGGCACAGCTTTTCAGCGACAGGCTCTCCGCTCTGCTGATCGCCCTGCCACTGACTTCATTGCTGGCAATGATCTGGATGCATCACGCCGGGCAGTCATCCGCTCGGATCGCGGGTCATGCCCAAAATACATTCTGGTTCGTGCTGCCAACCCTGCCGATGTTCCTGATCCTACCCTGGATGCTTAAGAATGGCTGGTCTTTCTGGCCCGCGCTCGCTGCGAATTGCGCGCTAACCAGCTGTTTTTTCTGGGGGACCGTCATTTTACTTAGGAAATTTGGAATTGATCTGATGCCCAAATAGAAGAATTGGATATTTACATACTAAATCGCATCATAATCGAGATTGGACTTGCAAAACACTTGCCACTCTGGTTTCACAACCAGCCCGCACCGTCTTACCTAATTTGTTTTGAGCGAAAAAGCCCTGCCAATCATTCCGGAGAACGTCGTTTCTTTTGATCAGGCGCGGCCAAATTCGCAACTTCCCGGCTCCACTATGAAAAGCGATCTTGTTGAACAGGCCTCTGAAATCGTCACCGACCCACTCGTTCTCATCAATCTTGTTTCCCAACGGGTCCGCCAGCTGAATAGCGGGCGCTCGCCGTTGATTCCCACCCGCCCGAGCATGGGCGCGGCTGATATCGCCCTGACCGAGATTATCGAAGGGAAAATCAAACTGATTCATAGGGAACTTCCCGCCTAACCGGGGTCCGGGGGCCTAATATCCCTTCATGAGTGCCGAGATTGCCACCAACCGCAAGGCCGGCAGGGATTTCCACATCCTCGATAAATTCGAGGCCGGACTGGAGCTGAAAGGCACTGAGGTCAAATCAATACGTGCCGGAAAAATCAACGTTTCCGATGCGTTTGCGCGCATCGAAGGCCATCAGGTTTTCCTCTATGGTTGCGATATCCAGCCTTGGCAGACCGCAGGGGAATGGTTCAACCATCAGGCCAAACGCCCTCGCCGGCTGCTCCTCAACAAACGCGAGATCCTCAAGCTCGCCTCGGAAACAGCAATCAAAGGCTGCACCCTTCCCCTATTGCGGATGTATTGGAAAAACCGCCGGGTCAAAGTCGAGATCGGCGTTGGTAAGGGCAAGACCCATGCTGACCAGCGCCACGATCTCAAAGAGAAGGTCGAAATGCGCGAGGCCCAGCGGGAGATGTCCCGCTTTAACCAGAGGTAGATATCTCGGGGATTGATTACTGAAAAGCGGCTGCTCAGGATGCGTTCCGCTTAGGCACATCCGATTTTTCCCATGTCTGAATCCCATACCGCAGTTCCCAACAATATCACCCATCATCTCATTGAGCAGCTGCGGCGTCATCCGAAACGCGTTGTCTTTACCGAGGGCGAGGATATCCGAGTCATTGAGGCTGCGGCACGTTTGGTCAGCCTTGAAGCCGTGGCTCCGATTTTATTGGGTCGCCCCGAGCGCATCCGCACCATGGCCGGACAAAATCATATTTCCCTCGAATTCGTTAGAATCATCGATCCGAAACAATCCTCGGATTATCAGCTTTTCATCAAGCGGGTGGAAAACATGTCCCGTTATCGTGCCACGCAGCTAAGTGATGCCGCGGAGCTGGTCGCGCGGCCGCATTATTTCGGCGCGCTGATGGTGCAATACGGCCATGCCGATGCGATTATCGGCGGCAACCAGGCCATACCCGCCGCCTACTTCCGCGCTCTTTTGCAAAACATCAAACCTTTGGAAAACGTCCCCCGCATTTTCGGGGTTACCATGCTTGTGGCACCACATTTCCCCCTCCTAGGCGAGGATCGTATTCTATTCCTCGCGGACACCGGACTCATCCCGCTGCCGGATGTGACCCAGCTCGCCACGATCGCAATAGAAACCGGAAAACTCGCCCATCACTTCCTCGGTCGGAGACCGACCATCGCGCTCCTTAGCCACTCGACAAAAGGTTCCTCCAACACACTTGAGGCTCAGAAAATAGTGGCCGCCACCGCTTTGGCAAAAGACCGGGTCGCAAATGAACTCCTGGATCTGGACATTGATGGCGAGCTTCAGGCTGATGTGGCAATTGATCCGACTGCGGCTGAAACGAAACTCCCGGATGCCGAGCGCCGGCAACCTGCCGATGTGCTGGTTTTCCCCAATCTCGATGCCGCGCATATCTCGCTGAAATTGCTTCAACACTTGGCCGGAGCACAGAACTTCGGACAAATCATTCTCGGCCTTTCACGCCCGGCGGCACAGGTCCCGCGCACCGCCAGCGCGGAAACCATCTTCGGCACTGCGGCAGCTGTCGCGGTTGAGGCAATCAAATACCACGTGCTGTATCCAGACAGCGATTACTAATCAGCCCTGCTTGGGATCGCCGGCAGGAACAACCAGCGTCGGAACCTTGGACTTGCGGACCATGCCCTCGGCCACGCTACCCAGCAACAGCGCGGCGACGATCCCATGGCCATGCGATCCAAGCACCACCAAGTCGGCTTTCAGCTCCTCCGCTTTGTCACTCAGAACATGCAGGGCACCGCCATCGCCCAAGTGACCGATGGGTTTCAATCCCGGCCCGCTTACCAGCTTGATTGCATCGTCAAGGGTCTTCTGCGCCCGGACCCTGGTTTCTCCATGAAAAGTCTGGATCGCGGGAAATTCCTCGGGAGTGAAACCGTAAGCGGTATAGGTTGGCTCCGGCTCAATGACATGGAGAAGATGCAACTCCGCTCCGAACGCCTTGGCCATCTCTCCCGCCATTTTCAGAACGCCGGAAGTCGCATTCGAGAAGTCAATCGCAGCAAGGATTTTTTTCATAGGTAAAGCTATACCGCTTTGAAATTATCCAAAAGGCAAACATTGGAGTTTTCCAAGCTGCTCTCTTGCCGCATTCAAAACAAGGCACATCATGTGTTCGGCATGACCAACACCGCATACTGAAGCGCAAAGCATGTTTTTAAATACCTTCATCTACCTTTCAGCAGCCCTTGTCGCCATACTGTTAGGCAAGCGTTTCGGACTCGGGGCCGTGCTCGGTTACCTGCTTATGGGGATTGTGATCGGGCCATGGGGACTGGGATTGATCGGTGAACAAACGCCGGATGTAATGCGCTTCGCGGAATTCGGGGTGGTAATGATGCTATTCCTCATTGGTTTGGAATTGCAGCCCTCAATGCTATGGAAAATGCGCCGCAAAATTCTTGGCCTCGGGGGTCTCCAGGTGCTTTCCACTGCCGTTTTGATCGGAACTTTCACGATGTTTTCGGGTCACCCGTGGCAGGCCTCATTGGCGATCGGGCTGATTCTCGCGCTTTCCAGCACCGCCATCATTCTCCAAACCCTGAGCGAAAGGGGATTGCTCCAAACCGAAGCCGGGAAAAATTCTTTTGCGGTTCTTCTGTTCCAGGATCTCGCGGTGATTCCGATTATCGCCGTCCTTCCCCTGCTCGGGACCCTTCCGGGAATCCATTCGAACAGTGCTCCACACGGATCAGAAAGTTTATTGGGGTATCTCCCGGGATGGGCGCAGGCACTCAGCACTGTGGCAGCTGTCATCGTGGTGATCGCTTTCACCCGTTGGGCATCGCGACCTCTTTTCCGAATGATTGCCGCTACCCGGCAGCGCGAAGCCTTCACCGCCAGCGCCTTGGTTTTGGTGATCGGCGTTGCCATTTTAATGACAATGGTCGGGCTTTCCCCTGCCCTTGGAGCCTTCGTCGCAGGTGTTGTCCTTGCAAGCAGCGAGTATCGTCATGAGCTCGAAAGTGACCTCGCACCCTTCAAAGGATTGCTTTTGGGAATTTTTTTCATCGGCGTTGGCATCGGTATCGACTTCGGTCATATCGGAGAAAACATCCTTTTGGTAATCAGTCTCACAGCAGGCTTGATCCTGCTCAAAGGTCTGGTCTTGTTCGCTCTGGCCAGCTTGAACGGCTTTCCGAAAAATGCCTCGATGCTATTCACCTGCTCCATGGCGGCTGGCGGTGAGTTCGCCTTCGTTCTGATTGGTATCGCACTGGGTGGAGGCGTTTTTACCGAGGAAACCGGCAGAACTCTCACAGCGGTCGTCGCAATCTCCATGGCCCTTACTCCGCTAATGATCATCGCCAGCCAGCGTCTCGGCAGCCGCCAGGCCGAGGACTCTGAAAATTCCCGGGATACCGATGTCGAGGACGAAGGTTCCCCGGTCATCATTTGCGGCTTCGGACGATATGGTCATACGGTGGGTCGTCTGCTGCGCACCCAGGGGATCGGCTGCACGGTTTTGGATCAGGACGAAGACCAGATTGACATGCTGCGCATGATCGGGATTCCGGTTTTCTATGGTGATGCCTCTCGTCCGGATCTGCTTGCGGCCGCAGGCGCGGCAAAGGCGAAAATTCTCGTTGTCGCATTGAAGGAGTCGCAGGTCGCTACACAAATCATCCACACGGTTCGCCACAGTTTCCCCCATCTGAAGCTATATCTTCGCGCCCACAGTCGCTTGGAAGCCTACGAATTCATCGATCTTGGCGAGGAATCCATCTATCGAGAAACGTTGGACTCATCCCTTTTCATGAGCATCGATATCATGTCGGAACTTGGATTTTCCACCGAAAAAGCACAAAGAGCCGCCGCGCATTACCGCGAAAACGATGAGAAAATGGTTCGGGAAATGGCGAAGCATCGTCATGATAGAAAAGAATATCTGAGCCGGGCGAAGGAATACGCCCAAGCCTTGGATGAACTGATGCGCCGTGATATTTCAGAAGGCGGTTAGCCGGATTAAGCGAAAAGATCCGTGATAACCCTGGCTGGCTCCACCCCGGTTAACTTCTGATCAAGTCCCTGGAACTTGTAGGTGAGCCGCTCGTGATCCATGCCAAGCGCGTGGAGGATCGTTGCATGAAGATCCCGAATGTGGACTGGATTTTCGGTGATGTTGTAACTCATCTCATCGGTTTCCCCGTAAACCTGCCCGCCCTTGATCCCCGCACCCGCCATCCAGATGCTGAAACAACGCGGATGATGATCCCTGCCGTAGTTCGTTTCCGTCAGAGTGCCTTGCGAATAGACCGTGCGTCCGAACTCGCCACCCCAGATCACCAGCGTATCCTCCAGCATCCCGCGCTGTTTCAAATCCTGGATCAAACCATAACAACCTTGATCCACATCCTTGCACTGGGATGCCAGGTCCTGTGGCAGATTCCCGTGTTGATCCCAGCCGCGATGGAAAATCTGGACGAACCGCACACCCCTTTCCAACAATCTCCGCGCCATCAGCGCGGAGCTGGCGAAAGTGCCGCGTTTCCTGCTATCCTCGCCATACATCGCATAGGTATCCTCTTTCTCCCCGCTCAAATCAGTCAGCTCCGGCACCGAAGTTTGCATCCGATAGGCCATTTCATACTGCTGCATCCGCGTCTGGATTTCAGGATCACCGATCGCTTCGTAGGATTTCTGATTCAGCTTACCCAAGCCGTCCAACATGCTCCTGCGCATTTCGCGTGGCACCCCGGGACTGTCTTTCAGAAATAATACCGGATCGCCTAGCGAACGCAGCGCCACACCTGCATATTTACCGGGCAGGTACCCTGAACCCCATAGCCGGGAGGAAATCGCCTGAACGTTCGCAGTTGGGGAACTATTGGTCGCATGCAGCACTACGAAAGAAGGCAAATCCTGATTCATCGAACCCAGGCCGTAAGACATCCATGAGCCCATCGAGGCCTTCCCGTTCACCATCGACCCGGTGTAGATCAACTGGGTCGCGGGCTCGTGATTGATCGCATCGGTGTGCATCGACTTGATGATACAGAGGTCGTCCGCCATCTTTCCATGCCAAGGCAGGGCCTCGCTTATCCATGTGCCTGACTGGCCATGCTGGGAGAACTTGAATCTTGAAGGCGCCAGTGGAAATTCCGCCTGGCCGGCGGTCATTCCGGTCAGGCGTTCGCCTTCCTTCGCAAGGTAACCCTTGAGATCTTCCTTGTAGCGCTTTTCAAGCTCCGGCTTGTAATCAAACAGATCGAGCTGCGAAGGTGCGCCAATCAATGAGATGTAGATCGCCCGTTTCGCTTTCGGGGCGAACTGCGGCAGTTTCATTTTTCCGAAACCCTCGATCGATCCCATTCCACGTTCGCCCATGAGCGAAGCCATCGCCGCAACACCGAGGCCGGTTCCAGATTTACGGAAAAACTGCCGCCTGGTCACGGTGTCATTGAATGCATCTACTGGGTTCATGGTAATTCTTATCGGGTTACGGTTTCGTCGAGATTGAAGAGCTGGCCAGCCACGAGCATCCATGCGGCCAGTTCCACGGCGGGAAGCGCGTCAACGGTTTTCATCTCCCCGACGGCAACGGCCAGACGGGCATCTTCAGGGCTTTTTTCATAATATGCGATCGCTGAATCAAAAGTCGCCTTTACGTATTTCCGCTCATCCTCGTTCATTTTCCGGCTCAATAGCTGCAAGCTCATCTGGTCGAGACGTTCGTCGAAACTTTCCACCTGCTTCATGACCATGGTCGCCAGCATCCGGCCGGCTTCAACAAACTGGGGATCGTTCATCAACAGAAGAGCCTGCAATGGCGTATTGGTCCGCTCCCTGCCAACGCAGAATACCTCCCGTGACGGCGCGTTGAGGATTTCCATGGAGGGCGGCGCTGCGATGCGTTTCCAGAAGGTATAGATCGATCTGCGGTAAAGCGCTTCGCCTACGTCCTGTTTGTAATCCTTCGTATTCGATTGCGGCATTGCCACCGCCTCCCATATTCCTGAAGGCTGGTAAGGCTTGACCGGCGGGCCGCCCACTTTTTGGGAAAGAATTCCTGCGGTCGCCAAGGCCATGTCACGGATCTGCTCGGCGTCGAGTCTCGTCCTGGGTCCGCGTGAAAGCAGACGATTTGCCGGATCTTTCTCAAGTTTATCCGGGCTCACCTCACCCGCCTGTCTGTAGGTTTTCGAAGTCACGATCACCTTCGCCATATGCCTGAAATCCCACCCGCTGGCGACAAATTCAGCAGCCAGCCAATCCAGCAGTTTCGGATGACTTGGTCTCGCCCCCATGATCCCGAAATCGCCCGTTGTTTCGACAATCCCCGCCCCGAAAAAGTAAGACCAGAGCCGGTTCATGGTAACCCGCGCGGGCAATGGATTTTCCGGGTCATTCAGCCACATCGCCAGCCCGAGCCTGTTTTTGGGCGCGCTCTGGGGCATCGCCGTGAGCATGGCGGGAGTATCTGGAAAAACTTCTTCTCCTTTGGAAGTGTAGGCGCCGCGCACCAGGACGTGGGCGGAGGGTTTCTGATCCTTCTTCTCCTCGAAAACGAGGGATAACGAACCCCGTTCGCGCAGTTGTGCTTCCGCTTTTTTCAATTGGTCTTTCTCGCGCAGGAGCTGCAGTGAAGGTTCATCGAACGATGTAATATAGTAATCAAACAGAGCCTTGCGTTTCTCCTCCGTGCGCTCGCCCTCTGGGAGTGCGGCCCAGCTCTCCATCAGCTTGGAACTTGAGAGAATGGAAATCTCGGATTCATTCAACAGCCGTCTATAGAAACGGAAATCCTGCAAGGCCACCTTGCCATTGACCTTGGATTCCCCACCTTCACGTGAACCCAACCGCAGGGGCGCTTGGGTTTCCAAGTTTCCGCCTACGGTATTAGGATTAGCCCCGTCGCCATCCGGCTTTCCGTTTACAAACAACTGGGTGCACTCGTGACCGCTTCTGGTCCCGTCGAAAACAATCATGACGTGGTGCCATTTTCCGGCTTCAAGAGGTTGGTTCGAGACGATCTTGTTCGCGGAGTTATCCCAAGTATCGATGATGTGTCCGCCGAACCTGCCCCCTTCCAACCAAAGATCCCAACCGCGGTGCTTATTGGCGGAATCCATTTTCGCCACCACCGCGCCGCTCGGTTGCCCTTCAAACCAGACAAAACCTCCATAGCTGACCTGATCGCCGCGCGAGAAGTTGCCGATATTTCCCAGCTCGATATCGCCGGAGGAAACCACGACCGCCTTGCCGAGCGGGCCATCAATCCGTTCCGGCACCGTCGGCCAATCGCGTGCGACTCCATCCACCACGCCTTTGAGATTTCCTTCCGCTTCGGACAGCGGCAGATGTATTGCTAGCGTGGAGTCAGTCTCTTGGGGCTTCTTCGCACCGGCGGCAGCGAGCCAAGTCTGGAAATCGCCCTTCGCCGCCTCCTGCCGCTCCGCGATCCGTTTGTCGATACCCTCGAGATTTTCCTGTAGCGCCAGCCACTTTTCCCTGTCTTCCATCGCAGGCACGAAAACAGAAGGCGGGTGATCCAGCGCATTTCCATCCATTGCCGACATCGTATTATTCCTGAAAAAAGCGGTGAGCTGATAAAACTCCTTGGTCGAAAACGGATCGAATTTATGATCGTGGCAGGAGGCGCAGCTCGCCGTCAGCCCAAGCCAGATGGCCCCCATCGTATCGACCCTGTCCTTCGCATACAGCGCATCGTATTCCGCATCAATCGCCCCCCCTTCCCCAGTTGTCGCCAGGCAGCGGTTGAAACCGGTCGCCACCCGTTGATCGAGCGTCGGTGCCGGCATCAAATCCCCTGCGATCTGCTCGGTCGTGAATTGATCCCACTTCATGTTTTTCGCAAACGCCTGGATCACCCAATCCCGGTATGGCCAGATCGCCCGGTAGTTATCGATATGAATCCCGTGCGTATCCCCATAACGCGCGGCATCCAGCCAGTGCCGCGCGAACTGTTCCGCGCTTGCCATCGTCGCCAGCATCCGGTCCGCCTCTGCGGAAATGGCGGCTTCCTGATCCTTCGCATACAGCGCTGCGAAAGCATCCGTCTCCACCGGTTTCGGCGGCAGTCCGGTCAGATCAAACGAAAGCCGCCTGTGAAACCTCCTCGCCTCCTCATCCTTGTTGGGTTTCAGCCCGACTTGGGAAAGTTTTTGATACACAAAGCCGTCGATTCCTTGTGGAGACCAATCCGTCTTCGGCACCTCCGGGCGTTTCACCGCTTGATAGGACCAATGGCCCTCATAGTCCGCTCCTTGCGCAATCCACTTTTCGACCAAGGCGATTTCCAGCGGGCTCATCACTTTGTGACTTTCCGGCGGCGGCATGATCTCGTCCTTGTCCTTTGAGTATAGCCTTTTGACGAGCTCCGACCCTTGCGGATTCCCTTTAAGAATCACCGCAGCTCCGAAATCCCGGGTCAGAAAAGCCTCTTCCTCACTATCGAGCCTCAGCGGCTCCTTATCCGGCTGCCGCGTTCCCGAGTCAGGCCCGTGGCAATGATAACAATACTCCGAAAGGATGGGTTGGATATGCTCATTGAAGGATACTTCATCCGGTAAAACCATTTTCGCCGCCGCCGCCTTCCCGGGCTTGCCGTATTTCCTGGACACAATGGTTTCCGCTTTTGAGATCAAAAGCAGCAAGCCCAATAAAATCCCAATCCATCGCAAACTCCTCATTGCTTTCAACATAGCAGGGCGGAAATACCCGGCAACTCACAATTTCCTTTCACACCCCGTCTGAACCAGGAACCTCAAACCGCGAATCTTTCTGGTTTCTGGGTTCGGCATTCTGCTTTCTAATTCATCCATGCACCGCCTTTTCCTGCTCGATGGCATGGCCCTCATCTACCGGGCGCACTTCGCCCTTATCCAAGCCCCCATCCGCAATTCCAAAGGCGTCAACACCTCCGCGCTTTACGGCTTTATCAACACCCTGCTCGCCATTCTGGAAAAGGAAAACCCCACCCACATCGGCGTCGCCTTCGATACCTCCGCGCCCACCGCCCGCCACATCAGATATCCCGCCTACAAGGCCCAGCGCGACCAAATGCCCGAGGAACTCGCCGAGGCCATCCCCTACGTCAAGCGCCTCTGCCGCGCATTCAATATCCCCGTCCTGGAAATCGACGGTTTCGAGGCGGACGACCTCATCGGCACCCTCGTGAAACGCGCCGAGCCCGATGATTTCGAGTCCTACATGGTCACCCCGGACAAAGACTTCGCCCAGCTCCTATCGCCAACCACCTTCATGTGGAAGCCCGGTAGAAAAGGCACCGACCACGAAATCATCGGCCTCGCGCAGCTTCAGGAAATCTGGGGCGTCTCCGAGCCCGGCCAGATCATCGACCTCCTCGGCCTCATGGGCGATGCCTCGGACAACATCCCGGGCATACCCGGCATCGGCCCGAAAACCGCCCAGAAACTCATCGCCGAATTCGGCTCCGTCGAAAACCTCCTCGCCAACACCGCCCGGCTCAAAGGCAGGCAAAAGGAAGCCATCGAGGCAAATTCCGACCAAGCCCTCCTCTCAAAAGAGCTTGCCACCATCATCATCGATTGCCCGCTAGCGGTCACTTGGGATGATCTCATCATTTCCCCGCGCGATGACGAAGCCCTCAAAGCCCTCTTCACCGAATTCGAATTCCGCACCCTCACCAAGCGCCTCTGGGGCACCGACTTCACCCCGCCATCCTCTCCGGCGACCCCCACACCCCAGCCCACCCTCTTCCAAACCTTCCGCACCATCAGCGACACCGCCCACACCTACCACCTCGCCAGCTCCCCCGAACTCCAGCAGCAGCTCTTCACCCACCTCGCCGCCCGGAAATCCTTTTGCTTCGACATCGAGACCACCTCGCTCAACCGCCACTCCGCCCGGCTCCTCGGCATCGCCTTTTCCTGGGAAGCCCACACCGGCTGGTATCTGCCCTTTCACGAAAACCTTCTTCCCGCCATCCGCACCATCCTCTCCTCCCCGGCGGAAAAAATCGGCCACAACCTGAAATACGACCTCTCCGTCCTCCACGCCCACGGCATCCACGTCAGCGGCCCGTTCTTCGATACCATGTTGGCCGATGCCCTCGTTGCCCCCGAGCGCCGCCACAGCATGGACTACCTTGCGGAAACCCTCCTCGGCTACCGGCCCATCAAGCTCGCCGACATCTCCAACCTCCAGCCCGCCATCGCCACCGTCATTTCCGATGACCTCTTCGCCTTCGCGGAAAACTCAGAGAACTCAGGGAAAACCAAACCCTCCAAACACCTCGACATCTCCGCCATCCCCCTCGCTACCCTCGCCGAATACGCCGCCGAGGACGCCGATGTCACCTTCCAGCTTGCCGGAAAACTCCGCCCGCTCCTCATAGAAACCGATCAAGGGAAAATCCTTGCGGAAATAGAAGCCCCGCTCCTTCCCGTCCTCGTCCGCATGGAAATGGAAGGCATCGCCATCGATCCCGAGGCCCTCCAGACCATCGGCATCGATCTCCAGCACACCATCGACCAGCTCGCCCAGGCCATCCAGTCCCACGCCGGCACCCCGTTCAACCTCGCCTCCCCCAAGCAGCTCGGCCAAATCCTCTTCGACCACCTCAAGCTCCTCGACAAAGCCAAAAAAACCAAAACCGGCCAATACAAAACCGACGAGCAAACCCTCTCCACCCTCCTCGGCACCCACCCCATCATCGAGGCCATCCTCTCCTGGCGCGAGGCCTCCAAGCTCAAGTCAACCTACCTCGATGCCCTCCCCAACCACATCGCCCCCCAGACCGGCCGCATCCACACCCATTTCCACCAGCTCATCGCCTCCACTGGGCGCCTCGCCTCCTCCGATCCCAATCTCCAGAACATCCCCGTCCGCTCCCTCGCCGGCCGGAAAATCCGCCAGGCCTTCGTCCCGCGGAAAGGCCGCACCCTCCTCTCCTGCGATTACTCCCAGATCGAGCTCCGTGTCATGGCCGCCCTCGCCTGCGATCCCACCATGATCTCCGCCTTTCAGGACGGCGCCGACATCCACACCACCACCTCCGCGAAAGTCTACGGCATCACCCCCGAGGAAGTCACCGCCGACATGCGCCGCACCGCCAAAATGGTCAACTTCGGCATCATTTACGGCATCTCCGCCTTCGGCCTCTCCCAGCGCCTCGCCATCCCCCGCGCCGATGCCGCCAACATCATCGATGCCTACTTCCGCGAATACCCCGCCATCCGCACCTACATGGACACCACCGTCCTCGAGGCCCGGGAAAAAGGCTACGCCGAGACCCTTTCCGGCCGCCGCCGCCACTACCCCGATCTCAGCTCGGGGAACCAGGGCCTCCGCCAGAACGCCGAGCGCGCCGCCATCAACATGCCCATCCAGGGCACCGCCGCGGACATGATCAAGCTCGCCATGATCCGCATTGACGAGCTCCTCCGCAGCCGCCCCTACCAATCCAGAATGCTCCTCCAGGTCCACGACGAGCTCGTCTTCGACCTCCACACCGACGAGGAAAAAGAACTCCTCCCACAACTCATCCACATCATGGAAAGCGCCCTACCCCTCCCCCACGCCGTCCCCATCCTCGTCGAGCACGGCACCGGCCCCAACTGGCTCGCCGCCCATTAGACCCGCCATCACCCCTTTTCAAAAGGTGTCCGCACCCACTCAAAAGGTGTCCGCACCCTCGATAAAGGTGCGCACACTTGGCCGAAAGGTGTTCCCACCTTGGGAAAAGGTGCGCACACCTTTGATAAAGTTGCGCGCACCAAGCTTGTGGGTGCGCCCACCCTTGAAAAAGGCGTCCACACCCATCCGCGCGGTGCATCCACCTTTTCCCAAGGTGGGAACACTTTTCGCCCATACAGCCCCCCTTCTGCGCTCTTGCTTATGGGGACATCAGCTGGTTTTACCGAATTTCAGGTAATTCGGCCAATTTTCGGACATAGGTAGGAAATTTGCGGCAACTAGCACGCCTGAACCTTCATGTGAAATACATGTTTTGCTGAATTATAATGGAATCCGAAGCTTATACCGGAGCTTATCACCTCATCATCACTTTGCTCCCCGGTATGATTGAGGGAACTAAGATTTTTTTTAATGATGGAAAAGTAAGGTAGCTAGGACACCCCTGCCGGAGCGAGTGCTCCGGCAGTAAGGGGTTCCCGCTTTAACCCCCTTACCAAGCACCCATAATGAAAACACTTAGATTTGTCTGCCTCGCAGGTCTTTTAACATCCAGTCTCCCTGCACTGACCATCATCGACAGCACGTCGTTCTTTAATCCTGACTTCAGAGCCCGCCGTGACGGCGTCACTTCCGGTCTTTTGGCGCTCACGGTGAACAACACCCCGTTCACGCCACCAGCCCAGAACAATCTCACCAATACCTGGACTCACTCCGCCGGCGGCTTCGCCCAGATCCGGACCGATGTGACCGCGGTTGTAGTGATCGCCAATATCGACGCGCAACTCGCCGCCTATACGCAGACCTTCGGGGATGCCCTGACATTCGGCCGGGAAATCACCGCCACCGCGACTCTGCTCGGCATTCCGGTCGCCGGCCAGAACGGGCCTCTCAATACCGCTATCAATGCGGTCGCCGGTGCCAGCGTCCTCTACAACTGGGAATCGGATGCTTCCATCTCGGATCTCACGATTGTCGCCGATCAGTTATACGAAGTGAGTTTCACCGTTTCCACCGGAGCCGGACTGCCAGTCAATGTATTGAGCTCGTCCACCTTCGGCATCACCAACCCCAGCATCACCGGCGCGTCCAACGAAAGCGCACAACTGCTCAACCTGCTGGATGTCGTTACCTTGGGCCCCTCCGCGGACACGGGGATTTTCACCTTCCAGTTCAAATCCACCCAAGCGCTCAGCCAGCTGGACTTCAACTTCGCCGCCACCACGGGAGTGGGCGTCAGCCTGCTTGGCGGGACTGCGGGGATCCAGAATGTGCTTACGTTTTCCGGCTTCGAGGTAAACTCCATTCCCGAGCCACAAGTCTGGCTGCTGTCATGTGTCTTCATTAGCTTTCTCGCCAACCGTCGCAGACGTTAGGCATAAATCCTGTCCGGGGGGGCAGGTGT
>JACMMB010000118.1 GCA_014379305.1 Akkermansiaceae bacterium | reverse complement strand
GAAAAGCCCCGGTGTAAAAACTCGCGATGGCGGCGATCACCGCAATGATCGAAGGACTACTGAAAGTGGCTTTGTTCATGCTCATAACAGCAGGAAATCAGATTTCGTCCGCAGGATCAACCCTTCTTCTCTCCCCCCGTCCGTCCTCCACCGCCGTCTGCAGCATCCAAAGAAAAGCCCCGGTGTAAAAACTCGCGATGGCGGCGATCACCGCGATGATCGATGGAATACTGAAAAAGCTTTGTTCATGCTTACAACGTCCAAAGTCATCCTACGCCTGACCGACAGCGCGCGTCGGCTTCTCGGTTGATGGTTGAACAAATATGGCTGATTGAACTTGCGGCGGGTCAGGCGTTGGGATCGACGTCTTATTCGGGTTCTTCATTTTGAGCGCCGCCTGTTCAGCACGCGCCCAGGCCAGAATCTTGGTACGGTCGTACCCAAGGTCGGCAGCGATGGACGCACGAGCCGCGCGGACTTCTTCGATGATAGGATTCGTCATGGTTGTTGTCTGATTAGAGTTTCCGGGGTGCAAATGACGGGGACGTGAAGTTGGTGGTAGCCGCAGTAGTCGATGAGTTCCTTCTGAAGAATCGCGTTCGCAAGGTGCGTGCAATTCCACGTCAATAAGTAGTCCATCTTGTGGACGATTGCGAGGGCAAGATGGGAAGCGTCGGTAGCTGCCTTGTCTGGAAGCTGCAAAAGCTGGATAATGTCGCTCTCCAAACTCTCGAAATCATCGGGAATATCAAGTGTCGGGATACCGGCCAACGCGGCGAGCCGCTTCCCGGCAAGTGTCGGATCACCGGCACCCGCTTCGGCCAGTGTGAAGACCGACGTGAAGAGGCGGAATCGCCTTCGCTGATCGTCCCACCAGAAGCGTGTCGCATCTTGGTCTGCAGCCAACGCCGCTTGCCTGCTCTTGCGTGAAGTCAGGTAACTCGGGATCGTTG
Organism: Akkermansiaceae bacterium; assembly: GCA_014379305.1. Lineage (GTDB taxonomy): Bacteria > Verrucomicrobiota > Verrucomicrobiia > Verrucomicrobiales > Akkermansiaceae > Luteolibacter. Next base: position 3,780 of record JACMMB010000118.1, on the reverse strand, counting down.
TCTCAATGTAAACGGATTGCATGAGGCGCAAGGATTACGGAATGAAGGGCGGCCGTAAAGCCATGCATTTTCTCCCGTTCGTTTGAGCGCATACTCTCCTACCAACGGGGGCGAGCCTCGATCACGGAGTCATGGTTATAGCTAGGGATAATCATCAACATTGGTGGCTGGTAGGGGTTGTCCACCACCGCCTTGTTGGCTTCCTTGAATTCAGAAAGTAAGTGCACCGGTTGCCCCTTGCAAGGACGGGGATTTCCGGGAAGCACAAGCCATGAACTACAACCATTTGAGCGAAGAGGAGCGTTACCGGATCGGGGCGCTGAGGATCGAGAGGAAGAGTTTATCCGGGATCGCGCGCCACCTGGGGCGCTCGGCCTCGACGGTGAGCCGCGAGTTGAAGCGCAACCGCTACCCAACCGATGGGCATTACCGCGCCTTTCACGCGCAGAGCATGGCCAAGGCCAGGCGGAGCCGTTCAAGGAGGGGCAGGCGCATCGCGGAAGACGTCCGGAGCAAGGCGGAGCTGCTGTTGCGCGACGACTGGAGCCCCGAGCAGATTTCCGGGCATTGGGCGGCCACGGGCGGGGCGAAGGTGAGCCATGAGACGATCTACGGATGGGTGTGGGAAGACAAGGCCGCGGGCGGCACGCTGTGGAGGCATTTGCGCGGCTCGCGCAAAAAGCGGCGGAAGCGCTACGGAGCCTACGACAGCCGAGGCAGGCTTGCGGGGAAACGGATGATCACCGAGCGCCCGCCCGAGGTGGAGATGCGTGAAACGACCGGCCACTGGGAGGTGGATACGGTCCATGGCGCGGGAAAGCACTCGGTGGTGACGCTGGTGGAGCGCAGGAGCGGCTATGTGGAGATCGGCAAGATCGCGGCGGTGACCGTCGAAGAGACGAACCGCAGCATGGTGGGCCTGATCGGGAGGAACCTGCGCGGCTACGCGACGATCACCGCCGACAACGGCGCGGAATTCCACGGCTACCGGCTGCTGGAAACGGTCACCGGCGTGCCGTTTTACTTCGCCCATCCGCACCACTCATGGGAGCGCGGCACCAACGAGAACACGAACGGCCTGATCCGGCAGTATCTGCCGAAAGGGAGGGATCTGCGCACCCTGACACAGTCCGATTGCGACAGGATTGCGGGAATCCTAAACAGCCGCCCGCGCAAAAGGCATAACTACAGGACACCAAAGGAAGTGTTCAACGAATCATCTAACGGTGCACTTCAGTCTTGAAGCCAAGTTCTCTTCATTGTTCTTTCTGCGGCAAACTTAACAAGGACAATGCCTGCTAGAAAAAGCAAAGTGTATCCTAAAAACTTCGTGTGTGTAATATTCTGATGGTGAGCGCTGGTCTGCTGTAGCAGTAGGGAGCTCACTCCAAAAAATGCAGTCGTAATCAGAAGGCTCAGTCCAATGACGAGTAATACCCACCTGATGTTACCTGATGAGTTCCAGATTGTCTGGATTGTGCGTATGCCGGAGAGCACCACAGCACCGTAATAGCCAAAGCTCAAAAGCACATTGCCAAAAGGAAATGGTCGGTGAGTGAATCCCCACCCGAATGGGGAATACAAACAAGCTAGAAAAAGGCCAAGGCCGACATACATCGACGCTCTGAATCCTGGGACGCTCATTTGATTTCTTAGCCAACAGTATAATTAGTTCCGGAAGATCTGTATGCACTTGGGGTGATTTTGGCGAGGATTGGCTTGATGGATTGCTGTAATTACTTCCTAAGTGTATGGGGATTTGATAACAGATGCTTGAATACTTGAAACGCTGAACATGTTCGCAGGAGTTTTAGTGATGCTGTTAGGTCTGATATAGTTGTTAACCACCTGTGAGTATCACAGATGGTTGACGATCTCCATAGGCGCGATGCGGGGGAGTGTATGGAGGTGCGGATGTCATCCGCAGGGATTTTTTGGGATGGCGGATGGCAACCGCCTCTCTTTGAGAGTGAAAACTGCTAAAATGAGACATTTTGGCGCGATTTTCTCATATATACCCCATTCCTGTCTAGCGGAAGGGGGCTGTAGGACTGTACAGGGCATTCCTCCCGAGCGGAAGGGGGTCTTGCGGATCAAATTTCACCACCAATGCGTTAAAGATTCCCCACCGGTGCCCTCCTCAATATAACCAAGCCGTGATCGCCCGCGTCCTCATTGATGGCCCTTCCGAGCTGGTCTTTGACTACGCCATCCCCTCTGAACTCACCGTCCTGCCGGGCTGCCGCGTGCGCGTCCCCATCCGCCAAAAGACCGCGGCCGGCACCGTCCTTTCCATCACTCCCCCTGCCCCGGAAAGCGATTTCGCCATCCGCTTTCTCCTGAGCCTCATCGATCCCGAGCCGCTGATTACTCCCGTTTTGCTCCGCATCACCCATTGGATTGCCGGCTATTACGGCTCCAGCATCGAGTCCGTGATCCGCTCCATCCTGCCCGAGGCCGTCCGGACCGAGGACAATTCCGCCAAAACCCGCCGCCTTGCCACCGCCACTGAAAATTCCGATCCGCAAGCCCTCGCGAAACTTGAAAAACGCGCCCCCCGCCAACACGCCATCCTCACCCTCCTCCTGCACGCGGTCAACCGCACCCTTCCCGTCGCCGATCTGGGCGAAGCCAATTCCGCCGCCCTGAAAGCGCTTGAAAAAAACCGCTTCATCACCCTCACCACCGAGGAGGTCCGCCGCGATCCCGAAGCCGATGAGCGGATTATTCCCTCAACTCCGCTCAACTTAAACGCCCAACAGCAGCTTGCCGTCGATGCCATTTTCTCCCAGCTCCAAGCCCCCTCCGCCCCGCTCCTGCTGCTCGGCGTCACCGGCTCCGGCAAAACCGAAGTTTATCTGCAGGCCGCCCAGCAAGCCCTCAATCTCGGCAAAACCGTCCTCGTCCTCGTCCCGGAAATCGCCCTGACCCCGCAGACCGTCCGCCGTTTCAAGGCCCGTTTCTCCCACATCACCGATCAGGTCGCCGTCCTCCATTCCCACCTCTCACAAGGCGAGCGCTTTGATGAATGGCACCGCATCCGCAAGGGCACCGCCCGCATCGTCATCGGCGCCCGCTCCGCCGTCTTCGCCCCGCTCCCGGACCTCGGCCTTATCCTGGTCGATGAGGAACATGAATCCTCTTACAAACAGGAAAACCCGCCCCGTTACCAAGCCCGCGATATCGCCGTCCTTCGCGCCGCCTTCGAGCCCTGCACGATCGTCCTCGGCTCCGCCACTCCGTCGCTTGAATCCTGGCAAAACACCCTCGCCGGGAAATACCAACTCCTCCGCCTCGACCAACGCGCCGACTCCCATTCCATGCCGCTGGTCCGCGTCGTTGACATGCGCCTGGAGGCCCAAAAACAAAAAGGCCAGGACGCCATCCTTTCCGATAAACTCCGCACCGCCCTTGAGCAGCGGCTTGAAAAAGGCGAGCAATCCATCCTTTTCCTCAACCGCCGCGGCTTCGCCCGCTCCCTCCAATGCCACTCCTGCGGCCACGTCTGCGCCTGCCCGCATTGCGCCGTCGCCCTGACCTATCACCGCACCGACGAGCGGCTGGTCTGTCATGTTTGCGGCCACCAGGCCATCGTCCCCCGCGCCTGTCCAGAGTGCAAAAACCCCGGCATCGCCCTCCAGGGATACGGCACCCAGAAAGTCGAGGAGGTGCTTTCAAAAATCCTGCCCGCCGCGAAGTTCGCCCGCATTGATGCCGATGCCATGCGCCGGAAAAACGCCCTCCGCGACATCCTCAAGGCGTTCAAATCCCAAAAGCTCG
>JACMMB010000117.1 GCA_014379305.1 Akkermansiaceae bacterium | reverse complement strand
GCGGTTCAACCAGTTCCCTGCCGCTCGGCGATCAAGCGATGCCCATTGGCCCACAAGATTCACCAAGGCTTGGGATCTTACCGGTCCATCGGGAAGGGAAATTGCCCATTCTCCTGCGGAAACGCCGTCTTTCCTTACCCATTCTGTTACCAATTCGGAAACCGCAGGGGCGCTATCAGCCAAAGTCGCCTGGGATGCCAACCATTCTGCCCACACGGTGAAATCAGCATCGGCAGCCCGAGCTGCCGTGCGGATAACATCCCGCATCGCCATTTGACGCATTTCCGGATTCTCAAGACCGGATGCCCAGTTCGCGGCGGATGTTGTCGATGCCTCCATTTTCACTTGGGCGAGCCAACGGGTAAGATACGCCCGATCACCCGCAGAGGCGACTTCCGCGATCGCAAGTTCCGGCGCGGTCGGGTTTTGAGAATGCCATACCCGAAGCGCTTCCAGCAGTCCGTGCTTTCCATTTTCACTTTGTAGCGCGCATTTCCAGGCGGCAGCGCCGTTCAGTCCGGCATAACGTCTTAGAAACAGGCACCAGGCAGCGGCCGGATCGAGATCCTCGCTCACCGCATCCAAGAGGTCGGCAACGCTTCGAGCATTTTCCATGGTGAGGCCATCCAGCAGCGGTGCCAGCCGGGCCTCCAAACCGACATGATCTGGATTCCAAAAAATTCCGTCCAAGGCTGCCAGCCACTCAGGGGAACCGGGAAATGGGCTCTCGCTTTTAACGACTGCGGCTTCCGCATGGGCCTTCGAATGGAACGGTGCGAGGATGGGGGGCGGCAGCGCCCGTGACGATCGCGCTTGGATTCCCATCGCCGGGGAATGGACGGGGTCCTCTCGAAGAATAAGCAACGCAAAGCCGCCTAAAAGGAGCAGACCGATCATGAACCGAACGTTCTTCATGGTAATCAACAGTTTTAACCAGCAAAGACGCGGCAGCTCTTCTATCGAACAGCTGCCGCCGATGGAGATTAATTATGGATTGTTGGTCTTCCAGTCCCGTATGCCCCACTCCTTGCCGGCTTCATAGGAATTTGGACCGATAGGTTGTTTCAGCCATTCCATCGAACCCCAGGAACCCCATTTGCCCCATTGAGAACTCAGTGTAAAAGCGGTGAAAAGCTGCACGCCACGACTGTTGACGTCTCCCATATAAGTGTAGCGGTAAAGATTTTTCATGCGCCAGTCGCGGTTAAAGTCCACGAGGAGGTCCGTCAACGCTTCGTTGTTTTCCGAACCGCCTGTCCCGACGTAGTGTTGTCCACCTTCATAACACAACAACACCTTGCCCTTGGAAAGGGCTAGTGTTTTGTGGCTGTCCAGCCAACTCCTTACACTCGGCATGATCGTGTAAGTGTCGGTGGCCAATTGATCCATGGTAGGCAGGGGGCTGGGCAGAGAAGTGAACACCTTGCCAAAGTATGGGGCGATGGCAATGCTGTCGGTCAGGCTGCCGGCGGTGATCAGCGAGTTATCGAGAATCCAACTGTTTGCGGCTTGGCCAGCGAGGGTCCGGTTCAGTTGTGATCCTTTGCCCGCTGCATCGAACTTGGTCTTGAAAGCGGTGAATACTTCGGCGGCTTTGGTTCCGTATTTTTGCGGAGTGTTCGCTCCAGAAACGTTTGCGGCCACCCATGTCGCCTGTTGAAACATCCCGTTCCAGACTTCATTGGAATACTCCACATGCACCTTGCGACCGACGCCGATCTTACTGGCGAAGCTCGCGGCCATGTCATTCATTCCGGCGTTCGTGAACGCGTGGGGAACACAGATCCAGATGTTCTTGGCAGTTTCGTTGGCAAGATCGCAGATATGATCAACCGAAACTCCCCTTCCAGTTCCTTGGCTGTAGAAATCCTTCCCAATGCCGGTTCCATCCTTGCCATTGGTATTGGCGAACTTCGTATAGGGGCTGTTGTTCGTCCTCAGCCAGTCCATGACCCGGAACGTATGGTAGAATCCAAGCTTGGTCTTGAAGTCGCTGTCGAACGTGTCACGCCCGGAAGTGTTATATCCGGGACGCATGATGCGGATGTCACGAACGGGATCGGTGGAGTTCGATACAAGAATATCGATATACCAACTGCTCGGACCTTTACGCAAGGAAGGCCCGGTAGCGTTGTAGGCTGCAAGGTCATTCGTACCTGTTACGGTCACGTCGAAAGTCACGGTTCCGCCGGTTAGGACGCGGGTCGTGGCCGCCACACCTGGACCGGAGTATTTGACTGTCCCCTTGCCGGTGAAATAGAGCCGATGGGTTCCATTCTCGTACACGGGAGCCAGCGTGTGGACATACTGGCTGACCCCGCCTGCAGTGAAGGGAACCACCGTTGGGTAGCCATCCGTGCGCATTACGAAGGCCGCGTCGGTGCTGGGTCCCTTGTCGCCGAAGCCGGTGTCCCACGCTCCACCAGCCACAGGAGAGGTCAACCACGCTCCGCACGCTTTAAACGAGTTCGCGAAGACGCTGCCTGAACTGTAGTAAGTGATGCCATCCAGATTCTGGCCGACATTCATGGCAGCGTCTGAGGAACTGCTGCCGAGGATCGCACTGACTCCGATGAGCATTGCCGCCCGACAGCGGGACAGAATGCTGGATGAGCAGCCTGCCGGCTTTTCAATTAATGATTTATTCATAGGTTTTCGTTTTTTGGTTTTGTGGTTTTTTTTGTGATTGCGAACCGAAGCGGATCGAATCTCGCTTTCACACTACAGTGTCCTATCTTTAGTCATAGGTTTGCGGCAACGCGTCGCATTTGGGTACTAACCCAGACCACGGGCGTGAGCTGCCACAGTCCAATGACGCGGAAGGCTTTTGAAGATCGAAAGGATTTTTCCTAATTCCGCCAATCGCGCACCGCACGCCCAACGGTGGCGACACAGGTCGCACACAGAGCCCGGACTCCACTCAATGTTGTTAGTGATGAAAACCATGACCCGCCACCCGATTATCTACCCTCCGCTTACCAAGGCATCCAATGCCGCTCCGAGGTCGAACCCGTGCTCTACCTCCAAAAAAACTCAAACGCCGTCTCCCGCGACATGCGCCGCAGCTCCCGACACCCTCGACCGCATCAACCAAAAAAATCGCCAGGGCGTAATCGCATAATCGACTATCAGTTCTGCTCGAAGTAGCTCTTCACCACCCACCAGGCTTTTTTCCGCTGGCCCTTGTCAGACACCAAACCCTTGCGGTTCCAGCCCTCCTGATGCTGCGGGTGGTAGCGGCTGGGTGAGCGGAAATCAAACAATACCCACGGGCAGACTCCGCGCAGGTTGGGAATGTTTTTGAACATGATGTGGTTCTTGCGGTAAACCTCTTCCATATACTCCTCGCTCCAGGAATGAGCCACATCAGCAGGGCCGTGCTGGCCATAGAGAGCTTCGCAGCCGTATTCCGTCATGACCAGCGGCTTGCCAGGGGCAACGTCCCATTTGATCTCTTCCGGCGCGGTTGGGAAAGGTATGTACCAACCCATGTATTTATTCACCCCCACCACATCCACCGCCTCGGCCACCTTATCGTCGAGGCGGAAGG
>JACMMB010000116.1 GCA_014379305.1 Akkermansiaceae bacterium | reverse complement strand
CTTGATGTGGACGCTCGCCAACCACCCGCGCATCCCGGAAAAAATCCGCGCAGACGTCTCGCAATGGGGCATGAGCAAGGACGAATTCACCGAAGGAAACGGCTGGCAGCAGCAAATCTACGTCCGCGAAGGCCGCCGCATGGTTTCGGAAGTCGTCATGACGGAACATCACTGTCTGCGCCGCGAAAAGGTCGCGGATTCCGTCGGCATGGGAGCCTACACCATGGACTCCCATAACACCCAGCGCCACGTCAACGCCGAGGGCCACGCCCGCAATGAAGGCGATATCCAAAAAGGCGGATTTCCCCCCTACCCTATCGACTATCGATCGATCATTCCAAAATCTAGCGAATGCGAGAATCTCCTCGTTCCCATCGCGCTCAGTGCGTCTCACATTTCCTTCGGTTCGATCCGCATGGAACCCGTCTTCATGATCCTCGGCCAATCGTCCACTACCGCTGCCGTTCACGCCTTGCAGGAAAAAACGAAGCTCATCGAGATCGACCGCGCGAAGTTCAAACAACGTCTGTTGGACGACAAACAAGTCCTCGACTATCAACGTCCACCCGCTCCGGCCAAGACGACCACAACTCCCGCGTCGGCTGAGGCAGGCAATCCCTCATCCATCGAGGTCGCTTGTTATTACTTCGGAAACTATCATCCCGGTGATGTTCGCAATGCCAAGATGAAAGGCAAGGACTGGTCGGAGTGGGAATTGGTGAAGAATGCGAAGCCGCGCTTTCCCGGTCACCAACAACCCAAAGAGCCGCTCTGGGGATACGGCGATGAGGCAGACCCCGCAGTCATGGCGCAAAAAATCGACGCCGCTGCGGACCACGGCATCGATGCCTTCATCTTCGATTGGTATTACTACAACGATGGGCCATTTCTCGAGCGCCCCATCGATCAAGGCTTCCTCAAAGCACCTAACAACAAGCGCCTCAAATTCGGCCTGATGTGGGCCAATCATGACTGGGAGGAAATCCACCCCTACAAGCGTGGCACGCCACGGAAGAATCTTTTTCCCGGCGCGGTCACGCCTGAGAACTTTTCCAAAATCAGCGACCTCGTCATCGAGAGGTATTTCAAACACCCGTCCTATTGGAAAATCGATGGCAAGCCCTACTTTTCCATCTATGAGTTGACGAAATTGTTGCAAAGTTTCGGCTCTGTAGAGGCCACTCGCTCCGCGCTGGATCAATTCCGTGCCAAAGTCGTAGCCGCTGGTTTTCCCGGACTGCACCTCAATGCCGTGGTCTGGGGAAATCCAGTCCTGCCTGCCGAGAAAACCCATGCGGACCCTGCCAAAGTCGTCAAGGAACTGGGCTTCGACTCCGTCACTTCGTACGTCTGGATCCACCATGTCAAACTGCCAGAGCAGCAAACCGATTTCATCAAGGTTCGGGATGAGTATTTCAACTACTGGCAACATGCGCGCAAGAAGTTCGGAGTGCCCTATTACCCTAACATCACGATGGGTTGGGACTCCAGTCCGCGAGCTGCCCAAGAAGATAAGTTTGAAAATTCCGGCTATCCCTTCACCAATACGATCAGCGGCAACACGCCCGAACGTTTCAAAGAAGCTCTGCTGCTAGCCAAGCAACGGCTGGAAGCCGGGCCCGCCGCAGAACGGATTCTGAACATCAATTGCTGGAACGAATGGACGGAGGGCAGTTATCTCGAACCCGATAAAATCAATGGCATGAAATATCTCGAAGCCGTCCGCGAGGTTTTCGGGGATTCTCCAAAAAAGCATCCCAACGATTAGCATGATGAAACGAACCATCCTGTCCCTCGCACTTTGCCTGAATGTCCCGCTCCCGGCGGCGTCCAAACCTAACATACTCTTCATTATCGCCGACGATGCCTCACTGCATTTCGGTGCGGCCTATGACTGCTCATGGGTAAAAACTCCGCATATTGACCGACTCGCGAAACAAGGACTCGTATTCACGAACGCCTACACCCCCACCGCCAAATGCGCTCCTTCCCGCTCCGCTATCCTAACCGGGCGCAATCCATGGCAACTCGGCGCGGCAGCGAATCACCAACCGATTTTCCCACCTCAATACAAAGCCTTCACCGAGGCTGTACATAACGCGGGATGCCACACTGGCAGCCTAGGCAAAACTTGGGGGCCTGGCGAGGCCCTAACCACTGAAGGCAAACCGCGCGACTGGGGCATGGCCAAATGCGATTTCCAGAAGTTTCTCTCCACCCGACCGAAAGATGCGCCGTTCTTTTATTGGTTCGGAAGTGCAAATCCGCATCGCCCATACAAACCCGGTGCCGAAATCGCCGCCGGAGAAAGACTAGCGGCCATACAACGCGTACCCGCCATCTGGCCCGACATTGATACGGTCCGCAACGATATGCTCGACTACGCCGCCGAGATTGAAGCCTTCGACGCAGAAGTCGGTGATCACCTAAAAGCTCTTGAGGAAAGCGATGAAGCCGAGAATACTTTGATCATCGTCACCTCGGATAACGGCATGCCGTTTCCCCGATCCAAAGGCCATAATTATGACATATCTAATCACCTTCCGCTCATCGCATGTTGGCCGAATGGGATCAAAAACCCCGGCCGCCGGGTGGACGAACTGATCAGCTTCATCGATTTCGCGCCAACATTTCTCGAAATTCTCGGGATGGATGCCGCGAAGTCCGGCATGTCGCGCATCACTGGTCAGAGCTTCACCGACTTGCTGCGCGATAAACCGGAACACGACCGCAGTCGAGTGATCCTCGGACGCGAACGCAATGATCTGAACGCCCGGCCCGGCACCGAATCGGGACTGGGCTATCCGATCCGCGCGATTCGCGAAGGCAAGCTGTTATATCTCCATAACTTCACCCCGGATCGCTGGCCTTGCGGCAATCCCGAACTGGAACTGAAAGACACCGATAAAGGACCGACCAAGAATTGGATCGAGGGACTCGGTGAAAATAACCCGTTCTGGCAACTCGCCTTCGGCAAACGTCCTAAGGAGGAACTCTATGACATCAAGGCTGATCCAGATTGCCTGAATAATCTCGCCACCCATGCCGAGCATCGGACAGATGTCCTTTCGTTGCGGGGAAAATTGATGACCGAACTCAAAAAACAGGGCGATCCGCGCGTTCTCGGACAGGGCGATGCATTCGACAACTATCCAGGCAGGAAAAACAGCGCTTCTGCGAAAAAGGAGAAAAAATGACCCGCCCTGTTTCCCGCGCTCGCCCTCATGGGCCATGAGGAATCAACGCCGACCACGCGCCAGCCTCCTACTTTTGGGGGAGTGACAATCGCTAGTTCCGCCGATTGAATGAGCCCATTCTATGAACCCAAATTTTCGATTTTTATCTGCAATCACCCTTGTCATCCTATTTTTCAGCCTATCGGGCAACCTGCTGCATGCGGAATCCGGAGATCGGCAGATCCCGATGCACATCGTCTATCCGCCCAAGGCTTTTAAAGAAAATGGCGGCTGTGTGATCGACATGACCAAGCCTCCCTACAACGCGAAGGGAGACGGAGTCACGGATAATACCGCAGCATTCCGGGCGATGATGAATTTCCTGAGCGATGAGCTTGCCGCAGCCCGCAAAGTGGGTATCCGCCAATCCAAGTGGACGATCTATCTGCCAACTGGAACCTATCTAGTTTCCGATACCATCACATATACCAACACCACCTGTGACGCTTCAGGGGGATTCTGCGGACTTCGGCTGATCGGAGAAGATCGCGGAAAAACGATCATCAAACTCAAGGACAAGAGCCCGGGATTCGAGGCGGGTGCCAAAAAGAACGTGATCGAATGGTATCATCCGGAGCGCATCTCTGCGGGCATCGCTTGGGGGAATCAGGTGAGAAACCTCACCGTGGACACTGGCTCTGGCAATCCGGGAGCGGTGGGCATCCTGTTCCTAGGAGCGAACACTTGCACCATGGATAATATGAATTTCATCTCCGGCGATGGCCAAGGTTACGCAGGTCTGCGTCTCGAAGTCGGCTCGGTGCAAGGGGTTTTCTCGGACATGACCATCAAAGGATTTGATTACGGAGTCACTGCCGAGCGGATGGATGAGAACCAACCCGGCCTCGAATACATCACTCTGAGCGGTCAGAAAAAAGCGGGAATCTGGGTGGAATCCGCAGCGGTTAGCATTCGCAAATTGAACAGCGTCAATGCAGTGCCCGCAGTGATCACTCGCGGCACCGGTGCGCAGACGGTGATTATAGATAGCAGCTTGAAGGGAACCGCCAGCGGGCCAGCCATCGTTCATCACAAAACAGCAGCAGGGGCCGCAGCGCTTCATGCAGGTTTCACCGGACGAACCGGTCGCAACGTAGGAGTCGGCGCGGTGGACAATTTGATCGCCACCGTGCAACCCGCAGGCGGAGCTGAAAAGGAAGTGCTTCGCGAAACCTTCGATAGCGACAGCCCAAGCCACGATGCCGCAAGCTTCAATGAGCTCTTCTTATTGAATAAGAGCTCCGGAAATTCATGGAACCATGCTAACAGCGGCGGCGTCAGCGGCGGATGCATGACCTCACCCGGCGGACAAGTTACCACAGCCATTCACAAAACACCCTTTCCCGGCTTCCAGACAGGTACCAAGATTCGGATGAAATTCGACGCCAGAATGGGTGGACACTCCACCGCTGCTTTTGCCGTCAACACCAACGCATACCTCAAAGATCTGTCAGAAATCGATGGTATCCCGGGCCTGAATATTGAAATCAAATACCCAGCAAACCGTACGACCAAAAAATTCGATATCGTTGCCAACGGCGACCTATTAGAGACCATCGACTTCGATTCTTCCGTCAAAGCCAATGGTGCTTGGTGGTATCGCTGGGACGCTCTGTGGACACGGCTGCAGGATGGATCATACGATCTCACTCTCCAGCTTTTTGATATTGGAAAAGACGGACTCGCTGAGCCGACACTGTT
>JACMMB010000115.1 GCA_014379305.1 Akkermansiaceae bacterium | reverse complement strand
ATTGGTATTGGACATTCAGGAAGTGGGTAGTGATCAGTTCGCAGGCAATGAGCAATGAGCAATGAGCAATGAGCAATGAGCAGTGTGCAGTGTGCAGTGTGCAGTGTGCAGTGTGCAGTGTGGGCGGGGTCAGGGGTGGAGGAGGGATTTCAGGGCGGCTACAAGGGCTTTGGATCTGGTGGCGGAACCTTTGTCGCTCAGGTGGCGGGCGCCATCTGCGAAATTATCTATATTGTCCATGGCACCACTGTAGCCGTCCTCTAGGACAGGAATGATGGTGTGGATTTCAGCGAGGATTTTTCTCCTGTTTGCCCGGTTGTGGGTGAGATGCTCGGTAGCGGTATAAGACCAGGGCATGGAATAGGCCAAGCGGACACCCTTTTGTTTTGCGGCAGCTGCGAAGGTTTCTAGGAGTTCACGACCCTCGGGATGGAGAGCGGTAACCTCGTGGGAGCCGCCAGGCATGATGGATTTGTTACGGACCGGGGTTTGAATGAGGCCGCGATATTTGATATCGGCTTCTTTGTAGCGGTAGCCTTTGCCGGTGAGGTAACGTCCGGCGAGGGTGATGAGGTAGTCTGGCCCCGGACGTGTGAGGGTTAAATACTGAGGAATGGTAACGGATTCCCCGAAAGTGGTGCCGCCCGCCGATTCGGTGAAATTACCGCGACAAGCTTCCAAGGCAAAAGCGAGTTTGGATGGACCCGCCACCTGATCGGGAAACGTAAGAAGATCGGGTTCCGTTCCGACGATTATGATATCTCCAGATTGGGCTTCCCGCAGCGCCTGGTGAAGGAGATATCTTGCTCCGCAGGAAACAGGGAGACCCAGGTTGATGGTAGGATGGCCGGTTGCGTCCTCTATGATTTTCGGATCGATGGAGAAAGCGGTGCTTGATCCGCCGGTGAAGAAGATGACGGGTTTGGTGGATTGGTTCTTTCGTATCTGGGCTATTTCGGTCTGGCGCCGGGAATTGGCCTCGTTCCAGAATGCGACCTCTGGATTGACCGCGATGGTAAGGAAGCATGAAAGTGCGTATGCTGCAATCAGGGCGAGGAAAAGCGAGAGGAAGAGTTTCACGAATGGAAAGAATAACGGCTGGCGGACGAACAGTTGGAGACTGGTTTTATTTGGGAAGGGGAAACTAGGATGGCAGGCGAGATGCGGCGAGGAAGGGAGCTGGGTTGCAGGGCATTGCGCCGACACTCGATTTTTGGTTCTCGGTTATCAATAATCGATTATCGATATTTACTTCTCCCCTCCCGCTTCTCGCTTCCCGATTCCTCAGAAATTGAAGTAGATGAAGCGCGATTCCTCCATGGGGGCCAAGAAGACTATAAGAAAAACAAGAAGGAAGGTGATGATCCGTAGCCTGCCGTAGTGGTAAGGTTCCTTGTTCTTACGAATGCCTAGTCCCTCGGCTAGCAGAGCAATCGTAGCTATAGCGAAAATCAGCATCAGGGAGATGATATCGAGGGGGCCACTGAAGGCGGCTGGCAATGATCTTAAATTGGTAAGATTGTAGGATAAAGGGTTCAGGAATCCGCAAGACTTCTCAATGAGGAGGTCCGTGTTGGTCTCCATGAAATATAGCCTCGTGGCGGTGATGAAAGTGAAAGTGACCAACCATCTGATAGCCCATGGTGTTTTCTTTTCCTTTGCGGAACTACAAAGGGTAAGCCCGACGCCATGCAGCAGGCCCCAGATGATGAATCCCCATCCGGCGCCGTGCCAGATGCCGGAGACCAAGAAGACGATGAGGATGTTGATGATCCCTCGACCGTTTTTATTCCCACCGAGGGGGATGTAGATGTAGTCACGCAGCCAGGCGCCGAGGGTCACATGCCAGTTGCGCCAGTATTCACGGAGATTAGCGGACCAGTACGGGCTGCGGAAGTTCAGGGTGAGGCGAATGCCAAAGATCAAGGCAAGACCCACGGCAATGAAGCTGTAGCCGGCGAAATCGAAATAGATGCGTATGCTGAAAGTAAATACCTCAAGCCAGACGTGGAAGGGGTTCGATGGGTCGATATGGAATTTCCCCGGATAAAGCCCGAGATTGTCCGCCACGACCATCTTGTAGGCGAGCCCGAGCACGATCCACTGGGCCGATGCCGGGATGTTCGCGGGCCTGATTTTATATACAAACTCTTCGATCTGTGGCAGCAGTGCGGCCCGTTTTTCAATAGGGCCGGCGACGATTTGCGGGAAAAACGAGCAGAAGTTCAGGTAATCCAGGAATCTAGGACGTGAGCCGGGATTGCGAATGGTATCGATCCAGAAACCGATTTTCTGAAAGGTGTAAAACGACAGTCCTATGGGGATGAAGACCGAAGGAACTTTTACAGCGAGCCCGAGCAAGTCATTCAGGACAAAGGTCCAGTATTTATAGTAAAAAAGCGGGGCGAGTTGTCCAACGAGGAGAACCGCGAAAATCAATTTGCCCGGGATGGAGGATTTTTCAAAGCCATCGCGAGAGGCAATCAGCACGCCGATCCAACTGAGTCCCACCACCCAAAGAAATACCCCCAATGTGAGCCAGCTTTCGGCTCCAAGAAGGATCAAGCCGGTTGCCGCCAGGCACAACTTGCCAAATAACGACTCAAGCTCCGGTGAGATCGCTTTCGCAATTCCCATGATAACCCGGGATGCAAGGAAACAGAGAATGAGCAGTTTCCAGAATTCATAGGAAGCGAAATTCATACGAGGGTTAGCAGAATACAGCTCTGAAAAATATCATGGCGGGCCTGAGAAGAGTTGCCGCTTGGAGAAACCGTTTTTTTTGAAAAGCGCGCGGCGGTCGGGGGCATATGCAGCCTTGCCAACGGATCGGGTAGCAGGGATTTTGCGCCCCGATGGAAATGCTGCGCAAGCTATTGATGAATCGTCTGGTGCGGATCGCGTTGGTTTGCCTTTTCGGGTTGGCGCTCGCGGCGGCGGTGGTGGCTTGGAAAACGGGAGTGGATTTCGAGGCCCTGAAAGAAATGTGGAAGCAAGTGAATGACTATCTGGTGAGGCATCCATCGACGCTGTTTTGGGCTCTGGTGTTCCTTCCCGGACTGCCCATACCTACGAGCGCTTTGCTCTTTACCGCCGGTGTGGTGTGGCGGCAGCAGCCGCTGATGGCGTGCCTGCTGTGTTTGCTGGCGATGTTGCTGAATCTCACTTGGACCTATTGGCTGGCGGCCGGCCCCGCGCGGCGCTTGGTTGAGAAGCTGTTGATGGCGACGGCGGTTCAGATTCCCGATCTGCCGCAGGGAAATCATTTAAAACTGATCCTGGTGTTGAAACTGACTCCGGGAATTCCGTTTTTTTTCCAGAACTACTTGTTGGGATTTCTGCGGGCTCCTTTTTACCTTTATCTTTCAATCTCCATGCTCGGCAACGGAATCATCGGGACCGGGATCGTGCTTAGCGGCGCCGGCCTTGCGGATGGAAAGCTGATGCCGGCGATAACCGGAGTTTCCCTGATCGCTGTAGGAGCGGTCCTCACCCAGATGATCCGCAGTTGGTTGGCGAGGCGGAGGCGGGTTGATCCGGTGGACTAGCAGGCTGAGCCAGCTGCATTTTCTCGCGGCTGGCGGCCATGGCGAGGGTGAGATTCTCGGCTTCTTCCAGCCACTGGACTTTATCCAGAAACGAGCTGTTGTAACCCATGAGAAGCGTATGCAACTCGGCGCCCTCGGCCGTGCACCACTGCCAACCGGGATGATCTTGAAGTGTCGTGGCGTTCATGAACGGTAGGGATCGAGTTTCCTTAATGCACTGATATCAAGAAGGTCCTTTTCTCTTCCAGCTTCTTCCTTCATTCGAATTAGGGCGTTGTAGCTCAGGATCGGAATTTTAGCAACGTCGCCCATGGCTGTGTAGATTACCTTTTCCCATTCTGCGTCAAAATCAAATGGTTCACGGATAAAGACATTGATCGGCGTGCGGCGGTGTGAGTCGCTCCAGAGTTTCAGCACGAGCATGGACTTTTCCTCATGCCAAGTGGCACGATTTTCGGCGACTGCAAAATCCTCTGGACTGATGGGAACTGAAGGATTGTAGCCAATTGAAATGAGAGCGTACAAGGCCCGCCGGATGTTGTCTGGCTCCAAACTGATGACGAGGTCGATATCATTGGTGAATCGCTGATAGCCGTGGGCGTTCACTGCAAGTCCGCCTACCACGATGTAACGGATCTTTTCCGCATTCAACACCTTGGCAATTTCCTCGATGCTATGAAGTTCCATGGGACTGGTGCACGAAGAGGTTCTTCGCGCCGAATTGCGCCCGCAGCCACGTTAGATGATCATCCCGGCGGCGACGGTCTCGTTGGT
>JACMMB010000114.1 GCA_014379305.1 Akkermansiaceae bacterium | reverse complement strand
CCTCAGATGGAGATAGACCTCGCTGAGGACGAACTCGCTGATCGCGACATCGTCCCGCCGTGCCAGGGAATTGAGGAATGCTTTCGACTCCTCATGGTGCGGAGACGATTCGCAATAGCTGAAAAGCAGGATGTTGGCGTCAATCGAGATCAAGGCGCAAGTAGGTTTCGGGATTGATCCTCGAAGGCGATGTCGCGCAACTGCCCGGCGTTCAGCCCTTTCCAGCCCACGCTGCCGGACGTCGGTGGCTGCCAGGGTTGCGAGGCCGGTGCGGCATCCTCGGAATAGGTTTCCAGCAGCAATTCCGCGCCACGCCGGAAGGTTTCCGCAAGTGACCATTCCCTGCAGCGGGCGAACTCCTTAATTTCGGATAAAAGCCGTTCTGGAACTTGGATTTGCGTCTTTGTCATGCTGGAAATGTTCCCACTCCATCAATTTAATGTCAATGGTAAGCTTGGCAAAGGAAATGCCTGTCGCAGATGAAGAGTATCTTGGTGGAGAATCCGCGCCGATCCGGCAGCGGTCCTCGATGAGCGCCACCAGGGTGTCGAGATGGCGGAACTCCACGTCGAATCCTCCCTCGCGCAGTTCCCGCCCGGTTCGGTCGCTGATGACGTTGCCGATGGCTTCGACGAGGGTGTTGTCCGAAAACCCGTCAAGCGCACTTTCAAGGATCACGCGGATACTTGGCTCGCGATCATCGGAGGCGACGAGGTTGGTTTCCATGGGTGAAAATCTGCTGGTATGTTCGGCCGCGGGAAAATCCGACTTTAAGCTACTATGTCATGGTTCAGTTGGTGTTAATCCGAGAGAACTGACCCGAATGGCGCTAACTTAACGTGCTTTTGGGATGGCGGAGAGCGGCTTTCGCCGCCGGATTCCGGGAACCGTTTCTAGGATCAAAGTCTGGGTGATTTCCCTCATTTCCCGTAACTATTCAGGTCGGTTGGCCTGAAGCGAGTTCTTCGCCGAGCATGGTGGGCGAGGCGATGAGCTTGACGAGGCTGTCGAGCATCCCGCGTGACTGCTTGCGCACGCTCGAGATGATGCTGCGGATGTCGCAGAAGGCCGGCCCGTGGTCCCCGCTGCGGAAGGTGCCGCTTATTTTCTCGCGGACTTTCATCATCCGCAGGTCGCGCTCGGCCTGGTTGTTGTCGTAGGGCACTTCCGGGTTGACGAAAAATCCCATGATTTCCAGCGGCCGCCTGTCTAACCGCCGCAGGAGGTTGAGCGGCTTGCCGCGCTTGATCCGTCCCTTCGTCCCGGGCGGCGGTGGCGGTGGCTCGGGGTTGGCGGCGAGGCCGGTTAGCACGATCCGGGTGTCGCGGGAGATGATCCGCTCTTCGGTTCTTTCCCCGATCACGCGCCGGGTGCCCGGAAGGCGCGCTCTTTCCAGGTCGGCGAGGGCTTTGGCTTCGAGCAGCAGGTCGATCATGTCCGCTGCCCACGGCTGGTGCATTTCCTCGTGGAGATAGGTCAATTCGCGCTGGAGGTGGGCGTTGCAGTAGAAGTGATGGCAATCCAGGAAGGTTTCGTAGGCACCGAGGCAGTCGTGGATGAGGTTGCCGGAGTACCGGGAGATGAGGCCGCCGCGCTCCATGGCTTCGGCTCCGCGCTTGGCATCAAGGTGATAGCAGCTCAGCGAACGGGTGGAGAAGATATGTAACCAGTGACGTTTGCCTTGGACGGTGCAGCCGGTCTCGTCGGCGTGGGCGGTGGTGGCGCCGAGCAAGGCGGCGCGCACGGGCCGCATGGCTTGGCGGGCGTTCTCACCGGCGGAACGCACGAAGTTGGCCAGGGTGCCTTGGCTGAGGGGGCAGCCGAAGAGTTCGGCGAAGCTCTCGGCGAGACGCGCGTAGGGGATGAGTTGATAGCCGCCGAGATAGAGGGCGGTGGCGCGGACTCCGGGGCCATACTGGACGGGCGCGGCGACGCCGTCGGGGAACGCCGCGGTGGCGACCGTCCCGCAGCGTTGGCAGAAGGTTTTCTCGGCGCGGTGCTCGGTGACCTCGATGCGGATGGCCGGCAGCTCGAAGACCTGCCGGCGCTCGCAGGAACCGCAGTCGAGCGGGACGCCGGCCGGCGCGGTGGACAGCGGCGCACCGCACTCCGCACAGCGGACCCCCTCGGCGAGCCGGTGCTCCTCGACGTGATCGGGCGCGGGGGTCTGGCGCAGTGTGTCGCCGCGATGGCCTGGCTGGCCGCTGGGCTTCCTGCCGGACTTCTCGCGCAGGCTCTTCGGCTTGGGTGGGTTGGTGAAATTCCCTTTGTCCGAGGAGGGCGGCTTGCTGCTGGTGCGGCTGTTGCGCTCCAGCGCGGCGACCTTCGCCTCGAGCGCCTCGACCCGGTCCCAGAGCATGAGCACCAAGTCGGCGATGGCCTCCGGATCGCGCCTGGCCAGCTCGATGAGTTGTTCTCGCGTGGGTCGTGCCTCGCTCACCGTTACAAAGTTACTCAAATCTTCTTGGAAATCAAGAAATCCAAAGCTTTTTGGGCTGATCCGCTTTCGAATTCTCCTGAATAGTTACCATTTCCCTCACAATTTCCTCAACCCGCTTGTGGTTTTCAATGGCTTGAAGCATCTCTGTCGCCTGCTCTGCGGACAGCGCGACACAGGCGGTTTTGCCTTTCACTTTGAACGTCCAGCGCCATGATCCCGGCGGTTGGAAGGCGACGCTGCCTTGGCTCACGGGGCCGATGGCGGCGAGCTGCTTTTGCAAGGTGGCGTAGCGGCGGATAAGTCGCGATTTCATGACGCCCGACGGTGTCGGAGTTCTTCGCTTTTGAACAGATTTTACTCGCTTTGTCGAGTAGGTAGGTATACCTATATACATGCATCGCAGCACCCCTTTTTTCCAAGGATTCTCCTCGATTCTTTTCGGTCGTCCCGCGCTCTCAGGCCTTCAGGAAAAACTCCGGGAAGTTGCCGCTCTCAACACCCTCTCGGATTTCTTCGAAACCTTCGGCTTCCTCATCCCCGACGCGCTTCTGCGCCGGAGTTCAGCGGGAGCCAACAGCCGCCAGCGACGCTTCACCCTGCATGTGACGTTCTGGGCCTTCCTCGCACAAACCCTCGCCCCTGAGACTTCCTGCCGCGACATCGTGCGCAAGGTGCAGGCCTGGTGGCTGCTGCGCGCACCGAAGTCATCCGCCGGTTCCTCCTCCACCGCCGCCTATACCAAGGCCCGCCAACGCCTTGAACCCGAAACCATCCGCGGTATTGGCGAACACCTGATAGATCGCCTTGAGAGACACACGCCGCTCTCGCAGTTATGGCTCGGCCGGCGCGTGCGGGTGGTCGATGGAACCACCGTCGCCATGCCCGACACGGCCGAAAACCAGGAAAAATACCCGCAACCCTCCTCCCAAAAGACCGGTTGTGGATTTCCCCAGATGCGCGTCGTCGGCCTCTTCTCGCTGGCCAGCGGGGTGCTGCTGGACTTCGCCAAAAGCAGCATCCATGTCCACGAAAGCATCCTCTTCGGTCAGCTCATGGCCACCTTGAAAAAAGGCGACATCGCCTTGGCGGACCGCGGTTTCTGCTCGTTTCACGCCTTCTGGAAGCTGTCACAAGCCGGCATCGACGCTCTCATGCGTCTCAACGGCGTGCGCAAGGTGGACTTCCGCAAAGGCAAAAAGCTCGGAACCAACGACCGGCTGATCGCTTGGAAAAAGCCCGCCCAACGCCCCAAGGGCTGCACGCAGGAAGAATACGACGCGCTTCCCGCGAGCATGACCCTGCGCCATGTCCGGCTCACCGTATCGGCGCGCGGGCACCGCACCCAGACCATCACCTTGGTCACCACTCTCCTTGATCCGGCCGCCTATCCGTTACAGCAACTTGGCGAGCTGTATTTTCAACGCTGGAGCGTCGAACTTCACTTCCGTGAAATCAAAATCACCCTCGGCATGGATGTGCTGCGCTGCCAGACTCCTGCAATGGTGGAAAAGGAAGTCATGATGCACGCCGTTTCCTACAACCTCGTTCGTTCGCTGATGCAGGAAGCAGCCATCAGACATCAAGTCGATCTGTCCCGGATCAGTTTCAAAGGCACCGTCGATACTCTCCGCCACTGGAGTGCGAGCTTGGAAGCGCTGAGGGGGATGCCACGCAAACAACAAGTCCTGTTGGAAGCGATGTTTGCACTCATCGCCAAGGACCTTGTTCCGCTCCGCCCGGGACGAGAGGAGCCACGTGCGAAGAAACGCAGACCAAAGAACTATCATCTACTCACGAAACCACGCCACGAGATGAAAATTCCAGGCCACAGAAACCGTCCCAAAAGCCCGTTAAGTTAGCGCCATTCACTACTGACCCCGTTCACTGACCCGGACGACCAACAGCGTCAGTTACGTGGAATTGTCCGCTGAACCGATTATTTTTCATGTTTATGTCTCTGCAATTCCATTTAGGCTTCACAATAATTGAATAAGACACGATTCCAGAGGAACTAGGTGAAAATTCAAAATGCTCTTTTTGCTTGCCATGAACCACAAGATGCCTAGCCCCCAATACCGCTTCATTTCCGCGAGAATCGAGGGTTACCAAAGTCCCATCAACGAGTAAACTTAAATTATACGAATTCGAAGGAAGTCTATCAGGACCCAAATTCCTCACATTGACCTCAAACGTTACCCCCCGCCCACCTTTGCTATAAATAGTTGGCGGATTTGGCAGCGAAACCTCGATATCGCAAAATGCAAAGCGCATGCAAAAATACCCAACAAATATACAAATAAGTAAAAGCGAAAATGCGAATATAGTCGAATGACCGCTAACCATCTTTGTGATTTTCATTGTATTCTTTTGCCGCATTTGAATCAGCCCGAATATTATTTAAAAACATGCTGCTACACCTCAGCAGCCAAAACGTGCTTGGGAAGCTACGCGCTTTTCCATGGAGACGCCCTTAGTTATGGAACTGTCAAATCTTTATGATTGCGATCAAGCTCACCATTATATAGTAAAATCATATTTTTCAGAATAGTCTCAGCGGCATTGACTCCATTTGTTCTTTCCGCCTCGCTTACATTAGGAAATGCAATACGATCAATTGCCTTAACCTCAATAAAGGCGGATTGAATTGCATCTGCTTTGAGACCGCGCAAAGCCTCCTCTGCAACTGTCTTTGCCATACCTTTGCTCTCTGGAGTCATCTCAAGTGCGTAAGCCCGAATCATCGATATATTAGCTAAGAAAGAATAATATTGATTTCCTACCGCGAGAATCTTATTCCATACCAACCGAATTTCATTAAGACGTGTTGGCTTCGGTAAATCTGCGAGATATTCCAAAAATATGAGATCAACAAAAACATCCTGGATTGTATTCGGGAAATCCTGATGAAACTGTTCGTATACCTCCTTTACCTGGTTATAGGATTTCACAAGTTGTGATTTTTCGTCTTCTACCGGCGAACATATTTCAGAAAAGTATTTCAGCCGGTTGTTTTGTTGAGATTGTGCGTGCCCATGCGCACCGTTAATTAGCATGAAAACAATAACAGCCAAAATTCGCGAACAGAGTTTAGTATTCATTGTATTTAGAGAGTTACCAACTTGACTTAGGAAATCTATACCACTCAACATAGACAGTTTTGTTAAAAAGTTTTATGGTTTCGAAACAATAGTATGAGGTTTCTGAATCCACGACTTTGTCAATATCTATAGCACAAGCATTCCACGCTTTGCGTTTAGCGTTTGCCTCGCGCCAAGCATCAACTCCGTCCGCGGCTCCTGATTTTACTGCCGTTATCCAATCGTTTGCAATAGCTGTTCCCTCCGGCTCGTCACGGGGAGCTGAAAAATTATATCCAAGAAGCATTTTTGGGCCGGTCGCCGCCCAGCGCTTACCCGGTGATTTAGATTGAGCATCCGGGTAAGTGCCATTAGGATTTCTTGCTTGGTATTTACCAGTAAGATCACAGATGTCTAAGACGGAGCATAGATTTAGGATTACACATTCCATGTCGGACCACTCCACTTCTTCGGGTGCCACGAGGATGCGTCCTCCCTCTGGAGCTCCATCGATTGTTTCAATTGGTCCGTCTGGATCGTGGTATTTGCAGCTCAATCCGTGCGATGATACAAAAAGCCACTTCGCGCATTTTCCGCACAGTCTTTTTTCCGCTCTCTCTCCAATTCGAGCCTCCACAAATTCAGCTCCTCCAGCTATCAGGTAATCCTTTGTAGCCTTTGCCGACAGTGGTTTCATCAGCAGCCCATTTGAGTCAGGCATTGCGCTATTGTTTTCGTTGCCAACACTTCTAGCATTTACAAGCGCAACAGCATCAATTCGAGATGACATTCCTGAATCAAATGCGTCGGCATCTCCGAAACTACTGGAAGAATTTCCGTCGGACCAGTCGGTTGAGGCGTATTCTAAAAGTCCAGACGGAGGCTGAACAATTCTCGATATCAATGCTTCATTTTGAATTGTGCAAAATATATCCGTACCGTCAGGTGACAAAGAGTCGGAATTACCCGGGAAAAACTTGACCCAGACTGGCAAAGTTTTTGGATCGTTGTTGTGAATTGCAATTTCGAACCCGAATTGCTTCTTGAGTTCATCACGCATCCGAAAATCTGTCTCTATCTTTAACTTCAGCGGGTCGTGTTGTTTTCCCCTAAAATGGTAAAAATCTTCCCAAGATTGTTGAAAAACGGGACTAAGCCACTGCTCAGTTGTAGTAGTGGTCGGCATATAAAAGACAACTTTAACTGGAAGAAATGTAATTTGATCACT
>JACMMB010000113.1 GCA_014379305.1 Akkermansiaceae bacterium | reverse complement strand
ATTCCAGGCTAGAAAAGTGAGGAGAATCACCCCCGCGATGCTACCGAATCCACAGGTGAAGGCCGCCACCATGCCGATGATGAATGGCCCAAGACCCATGATGATCAACAGCAATGTAGCGGGTTTCAGCTCGAAATTCATCGTTGCTAGGCGGAGCCGGGAACGTGCGACGAGGAGGCCGATGATGGAATAACAAATGACGACGCCAATGGCGCAGAAGTGATAAAACAGGGTTGAAAGGAGACTGAAGTTTGTCGCCGAGGTGGTGGTTCGCAACATGAAGCCGCCAATCATTCCCGCGCCGCCGCCGAACAGTGCGGAAAAGAGGTAAAGGATGAAGACCCCGAACTTTGAGGCCAGGTTTTTGAACCCGGAGGCGGCGATGGTTCCGGCGGAAAGGATGGCCGCGGCGCTGATCACCGTGCCACTGTTCGCAAGCTCATAAAACCACTCGATGCCGCCGATAAAGTAACGGATGACGACATAGGGAAGCAGGGAAGTGAAGGTGAGCACGCAGAGGCCCCAAAGCATGAGGAATTTCCCCCTGACAATTTGCCAGCGGGTGAGGGTGGTAAGCAGGAGCAGCTCGTGGTTTCCCTCCTCGATTTCCTGAGGCATGAGGAAAAATCCAGCCATCGGCATGAGTATGCCGCAAACCCCCATGGCGACCCACCAGAACGGGCCGACTTGTTCGGGATCCCACGCGAGCATCACCGGGCTGCCGGTATTGGTGAAAGCGCCGGTAAGCTGAAACTCCGCGAAGATCGCCAGCGTGGCGAAGATATGGATGCAGACGAACGGATAGACGAAGCTGGTACGGCGGAGGCTTTGCCGAAGCTCTTTCACGATCATCGACCCGAAGCGTTCGGGAAGATCGGTATGCCCGGTGGTAGGCATGCTCATCTAGGGGAGGATGTCTTGATAGACACCGGGATCGCTGCCGGGGATTTCAATGGCATTGCAATTCTTCGCATAAAACTCACGCGGCCCGACCCCGCCGATGATGCCGTAGGCGTAGCCAATTTCGTGAAGGGATTCGAGAGCTTTGAAGAGCAGGGCCTTGCCCAATCCGGTGCCACGGGCGGATTCGATCACGCCGGTGGGACCGAAGAAACCGCGTTGAGTGGTTTCATAACAGGAGAAGCCGAGAACCTTCTTGTCGCGGGTGGCGATCCAGCAGGAAACGGGTTGGCGGGTGAGGGCAACCTCGATTTCGCTGGCCCATTTCTCCGAGAAGTTTTCCCGGGCAAACGTGGCCACCGTGTGTTTTTCAAAAGCCCGTGCCCGACGGAGCAGGATGCCATCGGCGGAAATTTTCGCATAAAGATCTGTCGAATCCGGCAAATCATATAGGCGAACCAGCATGTCGATCATGGGTGTATGAAAGGGAGGATTGAAGCCCGCGTGAAGCGCCGATTTATTGAATTTGCTTGCTAGACGGAGTTAATTACCGCCGTAATTTCGCCGTATGCAAAAACTCAAACAGACTCTCATTGCAACAGCGCTGATCGCCCAACCATTGCTGGCCCAGAATTGGTATGAAAAGATGGATGTCGGGCCGGCATGGATGAACACCTTCGGTGACTATTATAATGGCCAGAAGCGGATTGGCGCGATCAAGGGCTTGTCGATTGATCTTGGTGACGGATGGCGCGCTCTTTTCGATACCGAGACTTTGCGCCTGGCAAACGTTTACAAGGGCGGACTTGAGTGGGGAGGAACGCCTTGGACCGGCCAGCACGAGAGTTATGTGACTTTGGCCAATCAGGAATCCGTTCTCGTCACCGACCTCACCAGCGGCTGGGAGGACGAAAGCGGCTCCCTTGAAGACAATCGCAAGATCAAGGGCCACGGTGATATGCCAAATGGCAAGTTCACCGGACATTACCGCTACGATAGAACGGTCGTTTTGGAATACACGATCAACGAAACTCCGGTCTTGGAGACACTTGAGAAAAAAGGGGAGGACGTCACCCGCTCCTTCCAATTCGGCAAGCGCGCGAACCCCCTGGTTTTTGTCGTCGCCGATGAGAAAACCGCTTTCACAGTTGGCAGCAATGGCGCGTCAGCCAAGTCCGAAAGTGGTCTCGATGTGATCGCAAGCCCGGGTATCAAGCTTGCGGCCGACCTGAAAAACCCCAACCGCCTGCTGGGCCAGGTGGCGAAAGGAGAGGCAGTGGCGATCGGCCAGATTGCTTTTGGGAAAAACGGAAAGCCGACTCCATCGGCCAAGCCGGATTTCAAAAAACTGACTGCCGGAGGACCGGGAATTTGGAAGGATGTGATAAATACCGAGGGCAGGATTTCCACTGACAAGGCGCAGGCCTATGTGACGGATCTTGTGACATTGCCGGAGTCCAATCCATGGAGCGCGAATGTCCGCTTCGGTGGCTTCGATTTCATCGATGACGATTCCGCCGCGCTTTCATCCTGGAACGGCGATGTGTGGGTGGTGAAAGGCCTGAAGGGGGATTGGAGACAGCTTAAATGGCAACGCATGGCCTCGGGTCTTTTCGAGACATTGGGTCTGAAAGTGCAGAAAGGCGAAATCTACGTCAACGGCCGCGATCAAATTACCAAGCTGATCGATCTCAATGGCGATGGCGAAACCGATTACTACAAAGTCTTCAACCGGGATGTGTATATCACCCAGAATTTCCATGAGTTCGCCTTCGATTTGCAAACTGACAAAGAGGGCAATTTCTACTTCTCCAAGGGTTCGCCAGTGCGCGGGGGCGGTCGCGGATTCGAGAAGATCCTGCCCCATCATGGCATCGTCGCCAAGATTTCCCCCGACGGGAAAAAGTTTGAAGTGGTTGCTACCGGTTTGCGGGCACCGGGCGGATTGTCAATCGGTCCGAATGGTGAAATCACCACGGGTGAAAACGAAGGTTCCTGGCAGCCATGCACCAAGGTAAACTTTGTAACCGCCAAGGATGCTCCGGTTTTCTTTGGAACTGAAGATTCCCGCCAGTCTCTCACCAGTGCCGCTTTCAGTGAACCTCTGGTTTATATGCCGATGGATGTGGACAATTCAGGTGGATCGCAGGTCTGGGTGCCCGCCACCGCCAAGTTTGGTTTGAAAAACGGTGAGCTGATCCACCTGTCCTACGGTCAATCGAGTCTGTATCGGGTGCTTCCGGTTATGCATCAGGGGAGACGTCAGGGTGGGGTGGTCAAGCTGCCGATCTCGCTCCAGTCATCGGCCATGCGCGCCCGTTTTCATCCCGATGGCTCATTGTATGTGCTTGGCTTCCGTGGCTGGCAGACAAATGCCGCGAGCGAGGCTGCCTTCCAACGCATCCGTTTCAACGAAAGTGTCGGTCTGAATCTTCCGGAGAAACTCGAGTATACCTCGAAAGGTGTGAAAGTGACTTTCCCGGTTAAATTGGATGAGGAGTTGGCCAATGACCCTAAAAGTTATTCAGCGCAACGCTGGGATTACGTGCGTGGACCCCAGTATGGTTCCGGAGAATTTTCAGTGGACAACGTGGACAAGCCGGCAAGGGATACTGCACTGACTGCGGAATCCCAGAGCCATCGCCAGCGGGATACCGTTGTCGTCGAGTCGGCCAGACTTTCCGAAGATGGGATGACGGTGGAACTCGAATTTGCAGGTATGAAACCCTCAATGTCGCTTAAAGTATCTTACGATCTGGAAGATGCGGAAGGCGGGATTCTCAAGAGCGACATCCACGCGACTGTTTACGGGAAATAGGGAATCACCTGAAAAACATGCTCAGAGTTCTATTGGTGATGGGTGCGTTGCTTGGCTCCGCTCATGGAGAGTTACTAGCCACGTTCAGCCAGGCAGGCAAAACCGATGTCCGGGTTGATCGGATTGCGGCGCTGCATGTGCCACCGGGTCAGCCACCTACTCCGTTTCTTGAACCCGGTAAATTCGCGGTGAGTTGGAATGGAGCGATTGAGCTCAAGGAACGGCGCCGACTGCTGTTTTCATTTGGTGGGCAGGGCAAGGGCAGGCTCGAAATTGATGGCAAGGAAATTCTCACCGAGGAGGGAGCGCTGGGAGCGGCAAAGTCGGAGCGACTGCGCCTGAATCCGGGCGTGCATGAGATCGAGGTGACTTATGAAAGCTTGGAAGATGGCACCAGCAGGTTCCAAATTTATTGGGAGGAAACCGATGCGATGCCACGTCAGACCATCCCGCCAAACGCATATGCTGTCGAATTAAGCGACGAAGCCAGGCTCGGAGAGTTGATGAGGCACGGTCGGCTGAATTTCACCCAGCAAAATTGCGCGAAATGTCATGTTCCCGCCAAAGGCTTCGGAGCTAGCCCGATGCCTGAGACCGGTGAGATCGGCCCCATCCTGGTCGGTGCTGGCGACCGGATCACGGAGGAATGGCTGCGTAAATGGATCGCCGATCCCAAGGCTCTCAAGCCGACCACGCACATGCCGCAACTGGTCGATCCAAAGACTCCCGAGGGACTGCAGAAGGCGTCGGATCTGGCCGCTTACCTGGCCTCGTCTAAAATGGGTGCGGTCGCGGTCAAGGAACCGGATGCCAGCCTTGCGAAGGATGGGGGCGTGCATTTTCATGAGCTTGGATGTGTGGCCTGTCACTATCCTGCCGGAGAAGCTGGCAAGGCCGGAGATCTTGGACGGGTTCCTCTTAATAATGTGGCATCCAAGTTTCTACCGGGTCAGCTGGCGGCGTATCTAAAGAAACCGGATGCCTATCATCCTTTCTCCGGGATGCCCGACTTCCAGCTTTCCGAAGAGGAAGCAAATTCCCTTGCGGCTTTCTTGCGAGCGGAAGCGCAAGGCAAGGATACAACGATGCCTTACGAGTTTCCCGCAGGTGATGCCAAAAGGGGAGCCGTGGTGGCCGAGAGTTTGCAGTGCGGAACCTGCCATCCCGGTCTGCCTGGAGCGGTCTCAAAGGCTCCCGGACTGGAAACGATTTTCGAATTGGACTGGGCGACGAAGGGTTGCATCGCTGAGGAGGATGCCAGGCCCGGACTGCCAGTCGTGAATCTGATGGATGGCGATAGGGACGCCTTACTGGCGTTTTCAAAAGCCGGGCCGGAGTCACTGAAAAAGGATAGCTCTGCTGAGTTTGCGAAGCGGCAAATCGAGTCGAAACGATGCCTTGCCTGTCATTCCATGGATGATCAGCAGTCGTTATTGAACTCGCTTCATGATTCGACGGCAGGCCTGGCGGCGCACGTCCCGGCCTTGCAACAGCGGGTCGATCAAACCCGGCCTCAACTGACTTTTATCGGGGAAATGCTCTACACCAGTTATATTGAATCCATGTTGGCAGGGACCGCCAAGCCCCGACCCAGGCCATGGCTGGGCACCCGTATGCCTGCTTTCCGCGCACACGCCAAACCTCTTGCTGAGGGACTTTCAATGCTCCATGGCGTTGCGCCAAGCGGCCCTGCAAAAGTAGATGTGACCGCCGGGCTGGTTGAAATTGGCAAGAGCTTGGTCGGCGCGCAGGGTTTCGCCTGCACGACTTGTCATGGAATCGGCGACCAGCAGCCGACGGCGGCTTTCGAGGTCGGCGCGGTCAACTTCCAATTAACGCCGCTGCGCTTGCGCGAGGATTATTATTATCGCTGGATGGACCATCCCTCTGCGGTGGTGCCTGGGAACAAGATGCCGAAATATGCGGAAGGAAACAGGTCGCAGCGCGGCGATGTCCTGAACGGCGACGCCGGCAAACAATACGAAGCGATCTGGCATTATCTGCACGCGCCAAATCAATGACCGCCGCTAGTGAAAACGAGCCGGACGAATTTATTATTCAGCGCAGAAACGCTTCGTGCAAACCACCATCGACGGTGATGACCTGCCCGGTGGTTTTGCTCAGGCGTTTGGTGACCAGCAGGAAATACGCTTCGGCTTGGTCGGCCGGAGTAATGGGGGATTTGGTCAAGGTCCGATCGGCATAAAACTGTGCGAGTTTGTTGACTAGGGATTCGGTTACCTCATCGTCCTTGAACGGGATGTCGTACTTGGCGAGGGAGCCAATGACGCGGTCTCGCGGGAACATGGCGGAGCCGGATACAACCGTTGCCGGGGCAACGCCGTTGACGCGGACCAGCGGAGAAAGCTCAATGGCAAGCTCGCGAACAAGATGGTTGGCAGCGGCCTTGGACGTGTCGTAGGCGAGGGAACCTTTTTTAGCGACAGCCGCATTCGCCGAGGTGGTGAGGACCAGGTTTCCGGTAAGGCCCTGTTCTTTCCAAATCTTATACGCCTCATCCGCAACGAAATAGGAACCGGTGACATTGATGCTGAAAGTGAGCGCCCATTTATCATCCGGAATGTGGCCGGTGGTGTCGGATGGGACGAAAATGCCCGCCGTGATGCAGATGTGATCGAAACCACCGTAGGCCAGGGAAACCTGGTCGAGCATGGCGCGGATGCTTGCGCGGTCGGTGATATTTGCCTGTAAGGCGATGGCGGAGCCGCAGTTGGAAATGCCTGTTCCTGCCACACCAATGCCGGCGCCATATTTATCAGTGATTTCCAGGGCGGTGGCTTGGACGGCTTCAAGATTGAGATCGACGCAAACGATGTGCGCGCCTTCCTTTGCCAGCCGGTGGGCGGTTTCCTTGCCGATTCCGGAACCGGCACCGATGACAATGATGATCTGCCGGGCGAGCTCCTTTTCAGCGGGCATTCGCTGGAGTTTCGCTTCCTCCAGCAACCAATACTCAATGTCAAAAGCCTCCTGTTGCGGGAGCGAAATGTATGTATCGATGGCTTCCGCACCACGCATGACTTCGACCGCGCAATTGTAGAATTCAGCAGTGACGCGGGATTCGGATTTGTCCTTGCCCCAGGCGATCATCCCAAGGCCGGGGATCAGGACCACGGTTGGGTTCGGGTCGCGCATGGCGGGCGAGTTGTCGTGCTTGCACTTGTGGTAATACTTTTCGTAATCCTTGCGGTAGTCCAAGAGACCCTTTGCGAGGTTTTTCCTGAGTTCTGCGAGATCTCCCGTCTGCGGATTCCAGGCGACATAAAGAGGCTTGATTTTGGTGCGCAGGAAGTGGTCGGGGCAGGAAGTACCCAGTTCCGTGAGGCGCGGAGCGTCCGCGGAATTGACGAAGCGGAGGATTTTTTCATCGTCCTGGATGGTGCCGATGAAACGTTTCTGCTGGGAGACCTGGCCCCGGAGCCATGGCAGGATGCCCGCGAGGGTCGCTCGCCGCTGTTCTTCCGGCAGTGTCTGGTATTTCCGGCCGCCAAAGGCTTTTTCATCACCGCCTTTGGCCTGGTATTTCTCCTCAATGTATTGCGCGGCTTTCTCAATCAGACGCAGGGTCAGCTCATAGCATTTTTTATCATCATTGTCCCATGAGATAAAGCCGTGCTGGCCCATCATGATCGCCTGGACGGAGGGTTTGAGTTTTTCAATTTCCTGCATCGCCAGGCCGAGCTCGAAGCCGGGGCGCATCCAAGGCACATACTCCATTTCGTTCTCGAAGATTTCCTGCGTGAGCTTCTCGCAGTTATTCGATGCGGCGATGGAGATGATCGCGTTCGGGTGCATATGATCGACATGCTTGCCGGAAAGAAAGCTATGCAAGGGCGTATCGATCGAGGAGGGACGGGGGTTGAGATTAAAGGTGGTGTGGAAATACATGCCCACCATTTCATCTTCGGCGGTGCTTTTAAGACCTTTTTCCACCTTGGAGGAGTAGACCTGCTGAAGTCCGATCAGCTTGTCCTGGTATAGTGAGGAAAAATTCTCCCGCTTTGAGGTGCGGAGATCACCGCCTGAACCTTTGACCCAAAGAACCTCGATTTTTTCGCCCGTCAGCGGATCGGTCTCGATAATCTTCGAAGAGGTGTTTCCGCCGCCGGTATTGGTGATGCGCTGGTCAGCTCCGAGGATGTTCGAGCGATAAACGAGGCGCTCGACTGCATCGAGACTGGCGACGTGTGAATCATCCCATGAGTGGGTTACGTGTTTGAAATCGGGCATTGGGTTGGTTGGTAATTGCTCTGAAAAAATGGTGCGCGCTGCAGGGTTCGAACCTGCTGAGGATCAGATGCAACCTTTTGATTATCAAGTGTCAATAGACCACTTAACGAGGGTGTGCACACACATAAGCGCACAGATTTCTGACCCGGATCGTCGCT
>JACMMB010000112.1 GCA_014379305.1 Akkermansiaceae bacterium | reverse complement strand
TGATCAATGTCTTTTCGCCGGATTTTTCCGTAATGATGATGGTGAGCGTTTTTCCATCGCCTGAGTAACTGTTCGTGATGACGTTGGTGTCATTCAAGTTCATTGATTTGCTGCTATTGATGCCGAAGCCGAGCGTCGAGGTTTCGGCATCGTAAAAAATCTTGAGTTGTTCCATGGTCTGATCGCTTTTGCCGGAGAACTGGCCCGTGATCTCATTTGCGGTATCACTGTGGTAAGTGCTTATTCCATCAGTGATACCGGGGGCTTTCGGAACCCAGGCAGGCACTTGCGAAAGATCCGCCGAACCGATCCGCGTGGTGTTTCCGTCCTTGTCCTTGACGGTGATTTTCCCCTCGGAGATGTCTTTGTAAGAAAGGGTGATCAACTCTCCATCCTTGGTGCGGATGGTCATCTCGCCTTTTTCATCATTGGAGGAAACCTTCTTGAGATCCGGATTCATGGAAACTATCATTTCGGCGCCAGCCTTCTCGGGATTTGCGGCAAATTCCTTGAACTTGTTCGTCAGCTTGCCAACTAGAATCCCCCCGACAATGATGGCGATAAGCAGCAGTCCACCGCAGCCGATGCCAACCCATGCCAAGGCGGGAAGACCTTTTTTCACCGGGGCTGGGACAGGAGGAGGAGAAAACGCAGGTGGTTGGTCCATGTCACGAGCTAATCAGAAAGGGTGGCCGAACACCAAGTGCAAAAATGGCCATGAATACCGATGAAATTTCCTGATTCACCTTCGCACAACTCTCATTCAGCTTCCAACCATGTCACAGCGGATGGGAATGTTATTAGTGGTCTCCGGGCCATCAGGATCAGGGAAAACCACGCTGTGCAGGCGCTTGGCAAACGAAGGAGAGGCCAGGTATTCCATCTCATGCACCACCCGCCCCGCGCGTCCTGGCGAAGTGAACGGGCGCGATTATTATTTTCTGACCCGCGGGGAATTTGAGGCGAAACGCGATGCCGGCGATTTCCTGGAAAGCGCCGAAGTTCACGGAAATCTCTATGGCACGCTGAGTTCGGAGGTAACCGGACACTTGTGTCTCGGCAGCGATGTGGTGATGGATCTCGATGTCCAAGGCGCGGCCAAGGTGCGAGCCTGTGGTGATGCAAAGGTCAGGCAATCCGTTGTGGATATCTTCGTGATGCCGCCAAGCGATGAGGAGCTGCTGGCAAGGCTTTCCGGGCGCGGCACCGATACCGTTGCGGTCATTGAATTGCGGATGCGCAACGCGCTCGATGAAATGAGCCATTGGCGGGAATACACCTACCGGCTGCTGTCCTCGACACAGGAGGAGGACTACCTCCGCTTCAAAGCGCTCGTGATCGCGGAAAGGATGAGAGTCAGCAGGCTTACCGGGGTCTGATCTGAGTGAGCAGCCACTCAGCGATGGTTGCATAGAGGGGATAATCGGTTATGAGCACGTTGTTGTGATCGGCCTGTGGGATCTCCAGCCACTTTTTCCCGATATCTTCGGGGAGCGACTCATACAGCCGTTCTCCCGAATCCGTGGGGACGGTATGATCCGATTCGCCGTGCACCATCAGAATTGGAATACTCAATTGCGCCGCTTTTTGCGCAGGCCGTATCTGCGATATATCCACCCCGGTTTTCCATTCATAGATAGCGAAGGACGTGTGGGCCAACATCGGCCCGAAAACAGATCCAAGTAAGCCGGAAGTCTGGTGGCGGATAATAGGTTGAAGTTGGTCAAAGGATGAAATCACCACCATTGCCTGGTACTGCGACTCAGGACTCGTTGCTGTATACATCGCCACCGAGCCACCCATCGACTGACCTAAAATGAAGCAAGGCTGGATGGGGAAATTGAATTTCAGCGCCGCCTCCTGGTGACATTTCATGACCATCGGTGCTTCCGTCACTCCATAGGTGGTAAATTTCTTCGGGTTGCTGCCGTGGCCCGGCAGATCAGGAATCACACAGCGGAAACCGACCGCGCAAAACCGTTCCGCCACAGCTAGGTAATCCTCCTTAATTCCGCCGCGTCCGTGCAGGATCATCAGA
Organism: Akkermansiaceae bacterium; assembly: GCA_014379305.1. Taxonomy (GTDB): domain Bacteria; phylum Verrucomicrobiota; class Verrucomicrobiia; order Verrucomicrobiales; family Akkermansiaceae; genus Luteolibacter. The sequence goes on along the minus strand of JACMMB010000112.1, from coordinate 1,501 downwards.
GTGCCGCTGATCGCACCGGAAGGCAATAAATCGATCTGCCTGGCCTCAAGCTGCTCGCGAATGATTTTCGCACGCTTCGAGAAAATTTCCGTCTTTTCGGGAGTGCAGACCAGACATGGCATACCATCCGAGGTGGTGAACGCATCCACCCGGAACCCCGCATTCGCGGTATGATTCAAATAAGGCAGGTAAGATGTCTGAATCGCTCTCCTTCCCGGCTGCGCGATTTCGCTCGCGCACCACCAAGTCAGTGCCGCGTAGATGATCACGACGCTTGCAATTACCGTGATGCCGATCCGGACAAGACGCTTTTTCGCTGATGGCCTGCACCGCTTTTCCACGATGAATTTGGAATCAGTCATGGGCGAGCAGTCGGGTTCCTGGAAAAATTCTACAACTGCCGCGCATTTCTTCCCTCATCGATCAGTTTCCAGAAATGTTTGGAACCAGCCAGTGCCTCATCCTCGCCAAGTGGCATTTTAGAGCGAAATAAAAAGTCGGAAAACGTGCCCTTGTGGAGCACCCGATGGACAATCACCGAGCCATCTTTCAGCTCGAAATAAAACCGGTAATCTTTCGCACGGAAGCGATACATCTCATGTCCGTCACGCTTGATCGCGCCGAATTTATCGCTTCCCAGGTCCTTGAGGTCCTGCTCGTTGACCCGGAACTCCTCCAAAAGCTCAAGCTGCTCCAGAGTTCCCAAAGCGGAAATCTCCGCCGCGCTGATTTCATTGAAAACGATTTGGAACACAGCCGGATTCTAGGTCGCTGGCAGCGCCCGGCAAGGCGCAAAGATTCCTCAACCCCCGCCGGCTGGCGCGAAAAACTCGCGGATGCGTTTCACCAATGAGCGGGCACCTCCATACGCCTCGCCGCCTGCCGGGGCATTTGCCTCCGCCCGGGTCATGCTTTCCGTCCAATGCTTCATGCGTGTTTCCAACAAATCCCCGAGCCGCTCCGCCAGCTCCCCGCTTGCGGCCATCAATGGGGAAATATCCCGCTTCCTGATTTCCAGCACCAACACATCCTCTTCCGCTCGCACCGTCGCATTCCGCGGCTCTCCCGTCATCAGGGACATCTCTCCGAAACACTCACCCGCACCCAGCCTGGCAAGCACCGTTCGCGACCCCTCCGTGGTTTTCCCAACCACCTCCACCCCGCCTTCCAGAATCACAAACATCGAATCTCCCGCATCGCCCCTGCTCACCAAAGCCTCATTAGGCCCGAACAGGAGCAATCTGCCATTTTTCACCAAGCCCGTTGCTTCCTCCTCCGTCAAACAACTCAAAGCCGACCCGCCGCGCAGGATTTCCACCGCTTTCCCCCGCGAGGAAACCAGAGCCTCCGGCACATTCGATTCACGCACTGCCAGACTTCGGATGGGAAACGGCACCTGTAGGTTTCTCCGCCCCAGCTCATACCACACTGCGGTGCGAATCTCGTCGCAGGTGATATTGTATAGCCGGGCGTGGTGCATCCACACGCGAAGCTCGTAGAT